>CAYNDW010000909.1:0-2801 GCA_964395375.1 uncultured Cytophagia bacterium | reverse complement strand
AAGGTCCTTCCAGGATGACAATCTTGTGGAGGAGCGTATCAAAGATGACATCAGGCGTCTACACATCAATCAATAAAAGCAACAGCGCACGCAAAGACGCAGAGACGCAAAGAACCCGCAGAGCTTTTCTTTGCGTTCCTTTGCGGCTTTGCGTGCGCTTTTCTTTTGATTTAAACGAGAGGAGCTTACGCCGCAACATTTTTGCGTTTCTCAGTAACGAACGCGACGATCGCATGCACGGATTCAAAATTATCCGGCATCATTTCATCTTCATCAATCGTGATGCTGAACTGCTCTTGCATGAAGCTGATGAGGTCGAGCATTTTGAGCGAGTCGATCACGCCTTTGGTGAGCAGATTGTCTTGATCCGAAAACACAACGCCTTTCGGCGCTTGCTTCTTGAGAAAATTCGTAACGTCGGTGTGGAGGTTCATTGGTGGCTCCTGGTTCCTGGTTGCTGGTTGCTTGATATCGCCCCTCAAACGTGTCATTCAGAAGGAATCCTTTTAAGCACTGGAGGGAAATACTAGGCATTGTGCCGAGCGCTAGGGAAGGTTCTTCCAGAATGACAGTTTGAAGAAGAGTTTGAGTTCATCAAAATTGCTTCGCTAAATATCCCTGTCTCCCACGGTCATAAACCAATTTTTGCCGTCGAGTATTGTCGGTGCGAAGGAAGAAGATTCCTTCGCATACGCAATCACCGTTGAAGTCGCGTCTGCGCGATGCTTAAACCCGAGCTGCTGCGCTTGCGCGAGCACGGGATTGTCATTGTGCAATCGCAGCGAAATCGTGCCGATGCTGGCTTTGCGCAGATGATAAATGAGTCCGCTCATGAGCGCGCGCATGTCTTCGCTATTTCCCGCGATGAGCAGATCGGCAACGTGCGCCGTGCCTTTGGCTTCATAGAAGAGCACGTAGCCTTTTAACTCGTCCCCGCAGTGCATGCGCAGGCTGCGTGTGCGATAGAGCGGGTTTTCGAGAAAGCGCCAATTCAAATACTCGGCATCGCGCGCGACGATCACTTTATGCTCCGACTTCGCGGCCTCGAACACGGCTTCGTATTCATCACCAAAACGCTTTTCATCGACCAAAGAAAAAGAGCATTGCGCCCCGGCACTGCGGCCGGGCGTGGTGAAATGCAAAACGGGATTCGCCAACAGCGCGAGCGCATTGGCCGCGAGTTTGTTGCCGAGCTTGTCTTGCAGTTTATTATCAAAGCGCAGCAGCGCGGCGTAGCGCTCCATTTTGCCGATGGGCAAATGGCCGACCTTCTCATGCACCACGCGCATGCGGTCATTCGGATGCGCGAAGAGAAATTGAAACTCGCCTTTGTCCACGCACTCTTTCGCGGCGCGGCGCAGCTTCATGGCAACACCGAGCGTGCGATAGTCTTGATCAATCGAAAAGTCCGCGCAGTTCCAGCCGATCATCGTTTCGCCATTCACCAACACGCGGCGCGGAAACGCGGAGGTGAAGCCGACGACGCGGCCGTTGCTGTCATCGATTGCAAGCCACGCGCGGCCTTCGCCATGCGGATTGTGGACATAGGCCCAATCAAAGCGCGTTTGAAAACTGCCGTCGTTTTCATAGCGCGTGCGATTGCGCAAGAGGCAATCCATCATAACCTTGCGGTCGCGTTTGGGATCGGCGTCACGGATGACGATGGGCATAGAATTGGATTGTTGGATAAATGGATTTTTGGATTAATGGAGTGATGGAGTCGTGGAGTTTTGGAGTAATGAAGCGTAGAGCATGACTTCGATGCAATCCAGCGCCTCCCTTTGTCTGTCATTCTGGAAGAAACTTCCCTCGCGCTTGGAACAGATCTCGAAACAAGCTGTGTACCGAGCACGAGGGAAGGTTTTTACAGAATGACAGGAATCAACACTACTCCAGCACTCCATTACTCCATGACTCCATCACTCCATTGCTTCGCTTGCGGCACTTCATTGCGCGGGCGTGCGAAGTGGCGCGTGATGTTCTCCCTCAACTCCGGATGAAACGTGAAGCGTTTCGTGGCGACGTCAATATACATGCGCTCGTAGTTGCGAATCATCGTGGGCAACGTGAAGTGCTCTTCGACACGTTTGCGGCCGGCTTCGCCCATCGCAATGCGGCGTTGGTGATGGCGCAGCAATTCTAAAATCGCTTGCCCCATTTTTTCATGATCGTTCGAGGGCACGAGCAAACCGGTCTCGCCTTCCACCACCAGCTCGGGGTTGCCGCCGACCGCGGAGGCGACCACGGGCTTGCGCGAGCACATGGCTTCGAGTATCGAATTGGACATGCCTTCGCTCCATGAAGAGAGCACGAACGTATCGAGCGAGTGCATGATGCGCGGCACGTCTTTGCGCCAATTGAGAAAGTGAACATTCTTCGTGATGCCCAGCTCTGCCGCAAGCTGCGCGAGTTCGGGTTGCATCGGGCCATCGCCGACAAAGATCAATGCCGCGTTTGGAATTTTGTCGATCACCACGCGCGCGGCGCGAATGAGGCACGCATAGTTTTTCACGGGCACGAGGCGGCCGATGCTGCCGAAGATCGGCGTATCCGGCGCAAGCCCAAGCTCCGCGCGAAAGTCCGTTGGATCGATTTTGATTTCGAACTTATCCAACTCGACGCCGTTGCGAATGACATGAATGCGAGAGGCCGGATAGCCGAGCTTCTGCTCCAGCGTTCCGCGCAACACGTCCGACACGCACATGACTTGATCGGCCCAGCGCCACAGATAACGTTGAATGAGCACGTGCGATTTGCTTTCGGCTTTGGACCTGAAGTCGCGGGGTTTACGCGTGGAGCTA
>CAYNDW010000908.1:0-2816 GCA_964395375.1 uncultured Cytophagia bacterium | reverse complement strand
CAAAACGGGGAAGAGGTCGTGAAGCGCGGCGTGATTGGCCTGGTGCGCTAGCAGTATGAGTCATGTTCAGCCACGGCTTGGCCGTGGCTTGCATTGATGGGTTGAGGAAAGTAAATGCCCCGGCCAAGCCGGGGCAGATCAAAATATGATGACCGCTTTTGATCATCAAACGTAATCACAGGATGTGATGTCGTATGAGAAAACATAACTCGCAAGTGCAATACCTCTCTTCTCCGCGTCAATCGCGCCTCGTCTCGTTTTTAATGGTGCTGTTCAGCGTGGCGATCGCAACCTTTCTCGCTTTGACGTTGGTGGCGATGGCGCATGGGCAAACGCGGAGCAACGCGCCGCTTCATGTGCAATACGCGCAAATCGATGCCGCGCAGTTTCCCACGGTCGTTTCATATGTGAGCGTGACGGACAGCACGGACGTGACCGTCGGCGGCTTGCGCGAAGAGCATTTCACGGCGCGCGAAGACAGCGTGCGCGAGCTTCCGATGCTCGTGGAAGAAATTGGCGCTAATGCCGAGGGCGTAACCGTTGCGCTGGCGCTGGATCGCAGCGGCAGCATGGAAGAGGAGATGCCCGACGCGCAAAACGCGGCCATGACATTTGTGCGCCTGATGCGCGCGAAAGATCAAGCTGCGCTCGTCTCTTTTGCGAGCGAGGTGCGCACCGATCAAACTTTCACTTCCGATAGCACACAACTGTTGCTTGCCATTCGCGCGCTGGTTGCCCAAGGCGGCACGGCGATTAACGACGCCGCCATTTATTGCGCGGATTTGTTGCAGAATGTCGCCGGTCGCCGCGCGATCATTCTCTTGACCGACGGCCTCGATAAAGACAGCCAAGCCACGCTCGAACAAGCCGTGCAACGCTTCACGGGCCTCGGCATTCCGATTTTCATCATCGGCCTCGGCTCGGAAGTTTCGGAGACAAACTTGCGCATCCTCGCGCAAAGCAGCGGCGGCCGCTATTATTTCAGCCCGACTTCAAAACAACTAGAAGAAATTTACAAAACCATCGCCGCGCTCCTGCACCATTCCTATCGCATCACTTACACCACACACAATCCCACCACGGACGGCACGTTGCGCCACGTACGCCTCGACGTAAGCGCGCGCGGCACGCATGCCTTTGCGTATAACAATTACCGCGCGCCCGAGCATGTGCCCACGCTCATGCCGGTGACACTGCAATCGCCCGAGCCGGGAGACGATCTGCAAGTGACCGTGGAAATTCCCTCGGCCGGCGCTTTCGCCTACAATCTAGCTGATTTGCAATTCGCGCTGGTTTATAACACACGCCACGTTCGCGTCAAAACCCCGGCGAACGCGAACGTGCTCGCGCTGACTTTCTTTGGCGCGCCCTCGGATTTTTCCTTCACCGCAAACGTTGATTCGCTCAATGGGAAAATTTTCTTGCGCTTCAAACGGAACGCGAACTTGCCGCCCGCGGAAGGGTATGGCGCGGTGGCGCAAATCAATTTTCAAACTTTGTTCAATGTGCCGGATACTTCGGGTTTAAATTTTAGCTTGAACAATATTGTCGCGCGGGATAAAAACAATTGGCCGGTGGCGGTGAAGACCGAACGGTTAAATGTGCCAAGCGCCGGCGTTCTGGTTTGGCCGGGCGATACGAACAACAATGGCGTGGTGGAGCTGACGGATGTCACCGCGCTGGGCTTGCATTGGGAGAGCATTGGGCCAAAAAGATTGGGCGCGGAAAACCAAAATGCTTGGCAACCACACGCCGCCAAAAAATTTGCCAAAGCGCAAGCCACCCATGTGGACGCCAATGGCAGCGGCAAAATTGACGAGCGTGATTTGTTTCCGATTGGCTTGAATTGGCGCAAGACGCGCGGCACAAGCGCTGCGTCAAAAATAAAACACGCCGCTGCGCCGGAGGGCGGTGTGCATCTGGCGATCACACCTAGCGGGGAGCAAACCTATCGGCTTCAAATTATTTTCCAAAACATAAATGACGCAGACCTGGCGGGCATAGCGTTTCGTATGAATTATGCTCGAGCGCACGCCAGCATTATTTCCATTCAAGCCGGAAAAGCTTGGAGCCGCACGCCGTTGTGGTTGCAACAGGATGATCGCGGCACGCACACGCTCGCCGTGAGCGCGATGCTGCCGGCAGGTGAATTGACTCGCGCTAGCGAAGGATCGCTAGTGGAAATTTTAATAAACGCGGCGGAGCCGCCGCTTCAGGAGAATTTCATGTTCAACGAATTTGTGGTGTTGTCGCCCAGCGGCGAGATGCGAGAGCTGGAAGTTCAAATCGCAGAGGCCGAGCGCGGCAGTGTGATTCCGCGTGAATTGATTCTGCATCCGGCCTATCCCAATCCCTTCCGGCTCGATGACGCTGCGGCTATGCCAACCGGCATGAAGATTCAATATGACCTGCCGGAAAATGCCGCGGTCAGCGTCGCGATTTACAACACTACGGGACAGCGCGTGCGTTTGATCTCAGCCGTGTTAGACAAAGGCGGCCGGCATTATTTGCATTGGGAAGGCTTTAACGATCTCGGCCGCACGGTGAGCAGCGGAATTTATTTAGTAAAAATTGAAGCTGCGGGCGAAAGCGGCCGCGCGTATCAAGCCACGCAGAAAGTAACTGTGGTGAGATAAGAAGTCAAGGAGCCAAGGGGGAGAAGGAGGCAAGGAGCCAAAGAGGAGAAGGAGCCAAAGAGCCAAAGAGCCAAAGAGCAGAAGTACCAACAGACAACCTGAATTTTGCACTAATGATGCCGCCTACCTCCGCCTGATGCTGTAAGCATCAGGCTAAAAGGTGAAAGCGATCTAAAGATC
>CAYNDW010000907.1:0-2819 GCA_964395375.1 uncultured Cytophagia bacterium | reverse complement strand
ATAGGCGGGGCTTTCTAGCCCCGCATTGTGCGGCCCTGGAAAGGGCCGCCTATCCACCTTCTTACTTTTACAGAGGTCTTCTTATGGCCTCAACAGCGCTTCTTTGCCTCTTCTCCCCGGCCCCTGCTGTGGCCCAGGGCGATGAGCAAAAATGTGTCATCATTAAGACTGATGGACAACAAAAGATAAAAGCCCCACTGGGACTCCCTGACCTGGAGGTACCCAAGGACAATCCCATGACCCCGGAAAAGGTGGCCCTGGGCAAGAGGCTGTATTTTGACCCAAGGCTCTCTTATGATGACACAGTGAGTTGTGCCTCCTGCCACGACCTGAGGCTGGCTGGTGGTGACGGGGGGCCTGTGTCCACTGGGATAGGTGGTCAAAAGGGGGGAATAAGTGCCCCTCCTACCATTAATGCGGCCTATATGGACCTCCAGTTCTGGGACGGCCGTGCCCCCAGCCTGGAGGAACAGGCCAAGGGCCCTGTAGTCAACCCCATTGAGATGGGCATGCCCTCCCACCAAGTCCTGGTGGAGAAACTTAAGGGCATAGAAGAATACCGCCTGGACTTCCAAAAGGTCTTTGGTGGTGAGATAACTATTGATAACATGGCCAAGGCCATTGCCGCCTTCGAGAGGACCTTGCTCTCGGGCAATTCGCCCTTTGACAGATACAAGTACGCAGGGGAGGATGGGGCCTTGAGTGACCTGGCGAAGCAGGGCATGGGCATCTTTGTAGGAAAGGGGCGCTGTATCACCTGCCACCAGTTTACTGACCGCTTTGCCCTCTTCATGGACAATAATTTTCACAACCTGGGCGTGGGGATGAATAAAACCAACCCCGACCTGGGACGCTACGGGGTAACAGGAAAGGAGAAGGACAAAGGAGCCTTTAAGACCCCCACCCTGAGAAATATCGCCCTTACCGCCCCTTATATGCACGATGGCAGCGAACGCACTCTGGAGGCTGTGGTGGAGTTCTATGACAGGGGAGGCACGAAAAACCCCTATCTCGATGGGGCCATGCAACCCCTGAACCTCACCCAGATAGAGAAGGCCGCCCTTGTGGAATTAATGAGGTCCCTGACCAGTAGCGATATACCAGAATTCTAGGAATAGGGTCACGGTCATGCCTGAGGCGCATCCGCTTCAGGCATGACTCGACTACTACAAACAGCTAATACATCAACCTTAGATTGCCTTAGAGATGGGCTTGCTATGGGTCACCCTTGACTTCTCTCCCCCCCTTGATAAAATCAACCCCTAAAGAGGGACGTGAAAGACCTGATAATAGTCTGCTTAATATTTCTATCCTCTTTTACCTCCCCTACTGAGCTCAGGGGAGAGATACCTCTAGCAAAGCAGCCTTAAGGGAATCTACTATTAGGAGGGTTATGACATGAGAAAGGGCATCACAAAATTTGCACTGTCAGTGATACTCCCCTTCATCGTCTTTAACCTGGGCTACGCACAGGAAGTAAAGCAGGAGGTGAAGCAAGAACCCCCAAAACAAGAACCTTTAAAAAGGCCCTCTAGCTATGCCCCTGTGGTCATTAAGGAGGACTTCGCCACTACGATGGCTCGTATGAAGGCCGCGAAGCCCGAGATAATGAAGCGACACATGGATTTACTCAGCGGGCGTTACGACCTGAGCGACCGCCCATCTAAAGAAGTGACCATGCCTCGAGGAAAGCCCATCCAGGAAGGCGTAAGGGTCAAACTCCCTCCAGGCGTGACCTGGGATGCGCTATCAAAAATGGGCCCTGAAGAAATCCGTGAAAAGGACCTCTTTCCAGCAGGCTTCATGCCCCTTCCCCACCCCAACCATGCTGAAGGCGGCATGGTCTTCCCCAGGCTCCATATAGAGGAAATCAAAAAACAAGAAGGTAGAGACCTCACCCGTTTTGACCTCGATTATGACCTGCCCGACCACTTTTTACCCGAATTCCCTCCCCCCATTTACCTGACGACAAGGCCTGACCTTGGCGACGTCTCCCAGGGCAAACTGCTGACCATTGCCAACTATTACGAACTCTTCAATGGGATACTAAACCCCAAACAACTGGAAGGCCTGCGGCTGCTCTTAACCGCCTTCCCGCAACAGCAGTTTAATCTAACGGAAGACCGTCGCTCGGAGGGTCCAAGCCGAGGGGTTGCCTGCCTGGACTGCCATGTGAACGGGCACACCAATGCTGCCACTCACCTGGCGGGAGATGTCCGCCCCCAGGAGTTCCGACACCGCATTGACACTCCCTCCCTCCGGGGAGTCAACATACAAAGGCTCTTCGGCTCCCAGCGGGCATTAAATAGCGTGGAGGACTTCACCGAGTTTGAACAGCGCGCTGCTTACTTTGATGGCGACCCGGTCATTGCCACGAAGAAGGGTGTCAATATCCTTGAAAGGGGCAGTCAGGTCCACTTCATGGCAGAGATGCAAAAACTCTTTGACTTTCCGCCCGCTTCTAAGCTGGGCATCGATGGCAGATTAGACCCGAAAAAGGCCACTGAGTCTGAGCTTCGCGGACAGGACTTGTTCTTCGGCAAGGCCACCTGCGCCTTTTGTCACCACCCCCCTTACTACACAGATAATCTCATGCATAATCTCAAGGTGGAGCGCTTCTATAAGCCGCGTATGATTAATGGCCGCATGGCCAGTGCCGATGGCCCCATTAAAACCTTCCCCTTACGGGGTATCAAGGACTCGCCATCATACCTTCACGACGGCCGACTGCTGACCCTGGACGACGCTGTAGAGTTCTTCAACCTCATCCTTGAACTTAAGCTTACGGAACAAGAGAAAAAGGACCTTGTAGCATTCTT
>CAYNDW010000906.1:0-2819 GCA_964395375.1 uncultured Cytophagia bacterium | reverse complement strand
GGACAAGCCGCGGCAACGTTGCAATTGGATCTGGACCTGCTCGCCGAACGCGTCGAAAAAAACTTCGGCTATGTCAGCCTCGAAAACCACCCGCGCCCCGGTCTTGATTTAAACCAGCTCGCGGACGAACCGACCGTGCGCGGCGAGTTTGTGCGCAACCTGCTCGCGGCCATGGCGCGCGAAACGAATAAATCCGAGCTTTACAACGAAGCGCTGCATTATGGTTTGCAAGCTTTTGGTCAGGAAGAAATCACGCTGCGATGAAATTACTTGAGCTTGAAGTGCAAGCCTTTGGCGGCTTGCGCAACCGCAAATTTATTTTCCATCCGCGCGTCAACGTCATTATCGGGCGTAATGAAGCCGGCAAATCCACGCTGCAGCAAGCCGTGCTCGCTCTGCTTTATGGCTTCTATGATAACGCGCGGGCATTGCAGCGCGAGCAAGATGCGCATGAACGCTTCCGCCCCTGGATCGAAACGGCCTATGCCGGGCGTTTGAAGTATCAACTCGACGACGGCACTTCGCTGCTCGTGCAACGCGATTTTTCCACCACGGACGTGCGCACGCAATTGCTCGATGCGCTCACCGGCGAAGATTTATCGCTCCGCTATAATCGCGGTCGCCACGGCAAGATTGATTTCATCGAAAAACAACTCGGCATGTCGCGCGCCGTGTTTCTCGCTTCGGCCTTTGTGCAACAAGGCGAGTTGCGCGGCTACGCCAATCGTGAAGCCACGCTCGTTACCGACGCCATTTTGAGTTTGCTGGATTCCGCCTCCACGGAAACTTCCGCCGATCGCGCCGTGCAAAAATTAGAGCATGCGTTGCGGGAACTGGCGAGCGAGCGTTCGCCGCATGCCTTGCTGGCGCAAGCGCGCGCGCGCCTTGACGATCTGCGCGAAAAATATGCATGGTGCCAGGCTTCACATCGCACGATTCAACTGGAGCTAGCCAAAGTTGAAACCCTCGAACTGGAAGTCGAAGAACTCGCCACGCAGGTCGAAACCTATGAGCGGCAGGTGCTTGAAGTGCAGCTCGAGATTTTGCGCGGCCGGGTGCAGCGTTGGCGCGAAAGCGAAACTCGGCGGGAGGGCTTGCAAAACGAAATACTCGAACTGCAAAAGCTCGAAAATTTTCCCGCGGATTTAAAAGAGCAATTCTTTCAGTTGCGCGATGAATACTTGCATCTCGACCGCGTGCAGCGCATGCAAGCGGAAGAGCGCAGCAGCACGGACTTGCGCTTGATGGGCGTGACGCAGCAGAGCAAGAATTTGCAAATGCTCGAACCCCTTTGGCAATCCGCCACGTTGGAAGACTTTCTGGCCAAGCGCCAGCGGTGGCAATCCGCGTATGATGAACTGCTGAAAATCGAGGAAGAATATCACGACGCCAGCGAAGAAGTGAAAAAGTTTGGACTGGGCGAAGCCGAGCGCGCCGTGCTCAAAAAGCTGGATCTCGCGCAGCTCGAAATGTTCAATGCGATTGAGGCGCAATTCAATGACGCCGAGGTCAAGGTCAAGCAATTGCGCGCCGACAATAAAAGCAATGCCCTACGCCTGATCGAGCGCCATCGCATTTTTAATTTCAGCGCCGGCGTGGCAATCATTGCGCTGATCTATGCGGGCGCGCGTTTTTTGGCGGCGGAAAGCGCGGCTTCGAAAGTCGGCGACGCCTTGTTGCTCGGTTTAAGTTTCGGCGGCCTGTTGCTGCTGCTCAATCTCAGAAACTTGTGGGACAATCAAGAAAAAGAATTGCATCAGCAACTGGAAGAAGCGGAGAGCCAACTTTTGGAAAAGCGGCGCGAGCGCCGGGAAGTGCTCAATCAATACCAAGTCGAGTCGGTCAGCGATTTGGTGCAGCGCCACACCATCTATGTCAAAGTCGATTCCGTGTTGGAAAAGAATCAAGCGCTCAAAAACGAAATGACCGCGCTCGAACAAGACTTGCTTAGGTGGGTGGAGCCTATCGGCATTCCCTACATCGCGCCCGATACTTTGCCCGAGGCGGAAAAACGTTTACGTGAAAGCTATCACAGCCACACGACCACCCAAGCGCTGCGACACAGGCAGAGCGAGCTGCAAACGCAGGAGCAAGACGTGCGCGACCGGGTGCTCGTCTACACCCAGCAACTCGAAGCTTTGCTCGCGCGCGCCGGAATCAATGAGCCGGTGGGCGAAAAAGCGTTTCAAGCTTTTATCACTGCGTGCCAAAAGCGCGAGTATCTCGAAAGCTTGCGCGGGCAACAACAACAAGTCACGGCCTTGAGCACGGAGATTTTGGAAAATGAAGCCTTTGAAAATCTCACGGGCCGCGTCGCGCAATTAGAAGCAGAGTTAGTCGCATTGCCGCCGGCCTCACCGGCATATGCCTCGCCGGTGCGCGAATTTTCCGAAGGCGCGCTCGCGGCCTTGCGCACAAAGCGCGAGAGCGTGTTGCAAGAAGTGAATCACCAGCAGCAAGCGTTGTCCGCGTTGAAAGAGCGCGTGGCCACGCGGCTGCAAGATTTGCCCTCACTCGCGGAGGTGGAAGAAGACATGGCGCTCGAAACCGGGCAGATCGAGCATTATGAGCGCGCGCGCCAAGCGTTGGAAATCGCGCGCGACGGCATTGCGCAAGCCGCGCAGAAACTGCATCGCGACTTCGTGCCCAAGCTCAACGAGTTTGTCGGACGGCATTTGAGCACGCTCACTGCCGGGCGCTACACCGGCACGCTGATCGATCCCGAAAGTTTCCACGTGCGCGTGCTCAGCGGCGAGCAACTCGCGCCCGTGGAATTGGATCGCCTCAGTTTCGGCACGCGCGAGCAAGTGTATCTGCTC
>CAYNDW010000905.1:0-2820 GCA_964395375.1 uncultured Cytophagia bacterium | reverse complement strand
CAGAAGCGCTCGAAATGATTTTCATCATCCAACAAACGTAAAAATTGCACGGCGCGCTGAAAGGCGAGATTGTCGTTGCCTTGAAAAACTTTCTGGGTGATGGCCTTGAACTCTTGCGCCGATTCCGGCTCGACTTTAATCAGCAGTTCCGTCATAAATTTACCTTTTAGCAAAGATGTCTTTCTCGTGTTTCTTCCATGGAAACGGTCTTCATCCTCGGCTTCAACTTCGGCAAAGAAGCCGACTCCGCTGCGTCCCAAGCGATGAATTCCGTGGAGTCATGCCTTGCCCAAAACGCGCGCTCTTCGGCTTCATGCTGAAAGTTCGGGATTTCTTTTAATGCTCTCATGTTGTGCAATCCAGTTTTTGCCGGAATTGCCCTCGTCCCATTCGAAGCCGGAACAGTTTGCCAGTGCCTTGCTCATTGTGTAAGCAGCTTACGAAGGCCTCATAATTTAGTCAAGCTAATTTTAGAGTGCAAGACTTTGAGGGCGCGTTTTGAATTTTGCGCTAGGATAAAAAGGCGGATGACGCCAAAGCGCCAACCTCCTACAGCCTTTTCACGTTTCAGTTGTAATTCAAAGGCCGGCGGAGCACGCAAAAAAGTTTAAGCGCGTGTTTGAAAAGTCCCCCCGAGAGGGGAAATAGCCGGGTGTTCTACTTTTCAAATACGCTCTCATGCGAATGCCCGTATCGTAGCAACGCGCCTTCGGCATTTTGCTGAATCAATCTGTGTCATCCGTGGTTATGTTTTCTTTTGGTTCCGATTCATCCGCGTTGCGCAGTATTAACCCTTCATAAAGAGAAGAAGAATTATGTCAGCCAAAAGCATTATGGCGGTGTTCGTCATGGCCCTGAGTAGCAGCGCATTGCTCTTCGGCCAAACCGCTGCGCAGAAAGAGAGCGCGAAATCCGTGGTGAAAATCACCGCGCGCTTTGCCGGCGATAAAATGGAAAGCGGCTCCGGCTTTGTTTGGTCGCAGCCCGATTATATTGTCACCGCATTGCACGTGGTCGCGGGCGCGACCGGCGTTACGGTTTACGCCGAAACCTCGAAGAAAGAACGCGAGGCTGCAATCCTCTCCGTGCACCAAGAGTCGGGCTTGGCCTTGCTCAAACTCAAGACCAACGACCTCGCGCTCGCGCCGCTCAAAGTGGCGAGCGCACCGAATCCCAAAGAGGCGCATTACATTGCAGGCTACCGGCGTGACGCCAAAACACGGAACGGCGAGGACCTTCGTTTCTCGTTGAGTTTCACCCAGCAACAGACGTTGGGAAATTTTTTCATGAACCAAGAACACTTCGAAACTGTGGTGGGCAAACAAAGTTATCCGCAGTATCAAGCTCAAATCTTGCGCGTCAATTCTTTGATCATGCCCGGCCATTCCGGCGCTCCGGTTTTCGATAATAACGGCCTCGTCGTTGGCGTGGGCGAGGGCGGTTTGCAACAAGGGATTGCGCGCCTCAATTGGGTGATTCCGGCGCAAACTTATTTGGCGGGATTGCTCGCTTCTCAAAATCCGAAACCGGCGGAACCTTCCCGCCAAGCTGATCTGAATAGCGCATACGTCGAGAATGCGGTCGTGGTGAAAGGCGCGCGGCGTAGAGTGAAAGCCACGAACAACAAAGTGAAAACCCTCAAAGAACCGGTGCTGCATTTGGTGTGGACGGCCGCTGTGGCCCAAGCCGTGATCTCGCCGAAAGATTTGCACAACCTGCAGCGCATCAACGCCGAGGCGGGCAAGAAAGGCGCGATCGATCTGCAAAAAGAATTGCTCGACGTTTATGAAGATCATAATAGCGGCGCCACGATCGCAGTGCCGCACGGCCTGGCTTTGAGTTACGTGGCGCAAGATCGTATGTTCGAAATATGGGCGAAGAGCAAACGCGTGGGCACGTTGTTGCGTTTTGAAAAAAATCGCACCCGCAAAGCCGCCAAGCAGGCGATGAAGAGTTATGAAAAAAAACTGCGCCAAGCGCCGACGCTGATGGCAGCGCTGCAAACAACTTTCGGCCCGCCCCGCGGCAAAAAGGCCACCTATCGCTGGGAAGAGACCAAAGACAATCCGAAGTGGGTGGAGACTGAAGCTTTTCCGAAAAATTGGGAGGATGAAAGCGATCCTGAAATAATGTTCGATGAAAACGAAGAGATCGCGGAAGCGTTGCCTGGCGATGAAGACATACCGATCGAAGAAGAAATGCCGGACGGTGAAGAGCCTGCTGGTGATGAAGAATCTATGGATGATGAAGAGCCCGCTGCCGATGAGGAATCTATGGATGATGAAGAGCCCGCTGCCGATGAGGAATCTATGGATGATGAAGAGCCTACTGATGATGAGGAACCGGCGACTGATGGAGAACCAGAGGTTGAAGAAGAATCGCCTGCTGATGATGAACCGCCAGCCGAGGAAGAAGAACCTCCAATTCATTTTGCAGGCAAACGCAGCGGGCCTTTCATGGCTGCCGGCGATTTCGACAATTGGATTTCACACAGCAACTCGCGAACGACCCAGCAAAGGAACGCCAGACGCAAAGCGGACCTGCGCACGGAAACTTTGAAAACCTTGAAAGACCCAAAGGGCGGAAAGCAAGGCGAGATGTTTACCTCGGTCGTTTTCAAAGGCCCCAATTTTCTGGGCACAAGTGTCGTGGTGCATGGCCTCAAAACTTTGTCGCAAGAAGAGTGGAAAACGTATTATCTCATGGTGCTCTGTTCGAAGCTCGCCGCGTTTGGCATTAAGTAGGCGAAGCAGCAGCCCGAACTTAGGAACGTCGATTAAATAACTTTCCCATTCTTAGCCGTCATTCCCGCAGTCTTTA
>CAYNDW010000904.1:0-2829 GCA_964395375.1 uncultured Cytophagia bacterium | reverse complement strand
TGATCGCCGCTCTCGACTGGCTTGCGGTGGCCCGCAGTTGGACGCGGGTGCAGTATCTCACCAAGCCCGGCGCGATGCTCGCCCTGCTGCTTTGGATGTGGACCGCTGGCCGGGCTGCCCCTGGCGGAGCCGCGCCGGGCGCGTGGGGCTGGTTTCTGGCTGCCGTCGCGGCTTCCCTCGCGGGAGACGTGTTCCTCATGCTCCCCCGGGAACAGTTCATTCCGGGCTTGGTTTCCTTTTTGCTGGCCCACCTGGCTTACGTGGTCGGGCTCAACCAATCGCCGCCGCCCTTCAACCTCGTGGCGCTCGTGCTCGTTTTTGCGGTGGGCATGGCCGCCGGGCGCATCTACCTGCGCATCAAAGCGGGCCTGGCCGCCAGCGGCCGCATGCGGCTGCACCTGCCCGTCTTGCTCTATTCCACCGTGATTTCGCTCATGCTGATTTCGGCCCTGTTCACCCTGGTGCGCCCGGAGTGGCCGGCATTTGCGGCCCTACTCGTGAGCGCCGGCGCGTTCCTCTTTTTCCTCTCCGATACCCTGCTGGCGTGGAACCGGTTTGTTGCGCCGCTGGCCAATGCCCGGCTCAAAGTGCGCATTCCCTACCACCTCGGCCAGATCGCCCTCGTGGTCGGCGCGGGGCTTTATCTTTTTGTTGGGGCCTGATGCCGCTCACGCCGCCGCTCACCCCCACCCTGTTCATCGACCCCATGCCCACGACCCACTGCCCGCACTGCGGCTTCAACAACCCTCCTGGCATGCGCTTCTGTGGCCAATGTGGTACGCGCTTGCCTGAAGACGCGCGCCCGAAGGAAGCTGGAGGTCCCCTCACCAACCTCGGTGCTCTCATGGGTTCCAACCTGGCCGAGCGCTTCCGGCAGGCCGGGCTCGAAGGAGCCGGGCAGCGCCGCAGCGTTACGGTGATGTTTGTGGACCTTTCCAACTACACCCGCATCTCCGCCCAACTCGAAGACGAAGAAATCTACCATATCATCCAGGAATACCTCCAAATCCTGGCTGAAAAAGTCTACAGCTACGAAGGCATCGTAGACAAATTCACCGGAGACGGCCTGATGGCCTTGTTTGGCGCGCCCATTGCCTACGAAAACAACGTCGAACGGGCCGTGCGCGCCGCGATCGATATGCAGACGGGTCTCCAAAGCCTGCGCGAGGATGTCTCCTCCCGGCTGGCTATCGATTTGAAAATGCGCATCGGCCTGCACGCAGGTTCCGTGATCGCCGGAAAACTCGGCTCGAACCTGATGATGGATTACACCGCCGTGGGTGATACCGTCAACCTGGCCAGCCGCATCGAGGAGGGGGCCGAGCCCGGCACAATCCTCGTGAGTGAAGCTGTCTGTCGCCAGACCAAAGCCCTGTTCGAGTACGAAAAAATGCCCCCGCGGCATTTCAAGGGCATTCTTGAAGAAGTAACCACATATCGCCTGCTTGGCCCCAAAACGATGCCCGGTTCGGTGCGCGGCCTCGAAGGGCTGCGCGCCCCGATGATCGGACGTGACGCCGAGCTCGCCCACCTGCGCCAGGTTGTCCAGGCCCTCGAAACCGGGCAGCGCGGCCATTTCGTCCTGCTCACGGGTGAAGCCGGCATTGGCAAGAGCCGCCTCACCGAAGAGCTCTCCAGCCAGGTGAATACCCAGGCGATTTCCATCCTCGAAGGGCAAAGCCTCACCTATCGCCAGTCGATCTCCTATTGGATTTTTCTCGACGTGCTCCGCAACTACCTGGGCGTGACGCCCGACACGCCCGAAACCGAAACCCGGCAGAAACTCGCTGCCAGGGTAACCGAAACCATGGGCAGTTCTGCGGCCGAGGTGATCCCCTTCCTGGAATACCTGCTTTCCTTATCCCTCTCCGACCCTGCCGCCAACGAGCGCATCAGCTACCTCGACGCCGAACAGCTTCGCCAACAAATCTTCCTGGCCCTGCGTGATCTGTTCGTGGCCGAGGCCCGCAAACGCCCCCTGCTCCTCATTCTCGAAGACCTGCATTGGGTGGATGAAACCTCCCTCGACCTGATCCAATTCCTGCTCGATTCTGTCCGCCACGCCCCGCTCGTGCTCTATGGCATCTCCCGCCCCGCCCAGGGCACCCCCGTCGAAGGCGTCATCGAGCGGGCCCGTACCCGTCTCCCCGACCGGTTCACCTTGATCGAGTTGCCCACCCTCTCCCTCGACCAAAGCACTCGCCTGTTCTTCGAGCTGCTTGCCACCCCTGAGATGCCCTCCAACTTCCGAGATCTCATCATTCAGCGGGCCGCCGGGAACCCTTTCTACCTCGAAGAGATTCTGCGCATGTTGATCGAGGCCCACGTGATCGAGCGGGACCAGATGCAGTGGCGACTGGTGGAGGATGCCAATATCTCCAACCTGGGGGTCCCCGAAACCCTCCAGGGGCTCATCCTCACCCGCTTCGATAGACTCTCCGCCTCCCAGCGCCGAATCCTTCAGGTGGCGTCCGTGATTGGGCGTGAGTTCAGCGTCCCGGTGCTCATCCCATTTTTGCAAGATCAGATTGATGAAGGCCAGGTTCAAAGCGACTTGGAAATTTTGATCGCCCGCGAGTTCGTGATCCCTAAACCCCACGCCTCCCCCAGCGACTTCGTCTTTCGCCACGTGCTAACCTCCGACGCCATCTATAGCACCCTTCTCAAGCGTGATTTGGGCTATATGCATGGGATGGTGGCCGCCGCGATCGAAGAGGTCTACGCCGACCGCCTCGATGGCCAGGTGGAGTTGCTCGCCAACCATTATCTGCAAAGCCCGTGGCTTGACCGCGCCCTCCATTATCTGATTCTTGCCGGGCAGAAAGCCTC
>CAYNDW010000903.1:0-2833 GCA_964395375.1 uncultured Cytophagia bacterium | reverse complement strand
AGACAATGAAATTGACACCTCATTAAAATAGTGGACTCTAATTGTTGGGCGGCGAAAGCTGAAACGCTGTTTTGAAACATCCATTCAAACAAATGCAAGGAGACGCCTCGATGAAGAATTCCCAGCTTACACTTGTACCATCCGCAAAGGCAGAATTGCTGATTCGCAAACCGGTCGCCGAAGTCTTTGAGGCAGTGAGAATCCTGCCGTCACTTTCAAATTCTGGTTCACCAAAGGTGAAGGATTTACGCTGGTGCTCGCCGGACTCAAGGCGCTGCTCGAGCACAACATTATTTTAAATCTCGTGGCAGATCGTTTTCCGGCTGAACCTGCCGGAGGCTAAAAATCGACTTTCATTCACCGCGACTGCAAAGTTATCTTGGGTCGCAGAATTTATATCACACCTCAAACCGGAGTGCTCGCATGCTTCCATTCGTCCAGTTCCTTGCCATTCTCGCCACGACCGTCTTCGCGGGCGCTGCGATCTACATCAATCTTGTCGAGCATCCGGCGCGGATGGGATGCGCCACGGAAATCGCGGCCACGGTTTGGGCGCCGAGCTATAAGCGGGCGACGGTTATGCAAGCGTTGTTGGCGCTCATTGGCTTTTTGTCCGGCCTGGTCGCATGGCTGCTCGGGGCCGGCCTCATGTGGTTGATCGCCGCGCTTTTTATTTTTGCGGTCGTGCCCATCACCCTGATCATCATCTTTCCAACGAACCGGAAGTTGCTCGCTCCGGGGCGTGATCTTGGTTCAGCGGAGACACGCGAGTTGCTCGTTGTGTGGGGTCGTCTTCATGCAATCCGCAGCGTGCTCAGCCTGATCGCGTCGGTGATCTTCATTTGGCAGTTACTTTGAGCGTAACCAGTTTGGTCCTCGCCTCAAATGTATAAAAACGGCCGGAAAGCCGGCGCGTGGAAAACGGCCGGCAAGCTCAGACGCACAAAGATATTTCGCGTAACAAAGCAGAGGCTTTGTCGATTTTGAACTCCATCGAACGACTACAATGAAAAGAGAGCGCCATTGCAGAGAAAAATAAGATGCTAACTGAACTAGGGCAGCAATCATTCAACCGAAAGGAGAAACGATGAGTAGCGTACGCGTATTAGCCGGCACCAAGAAAGGTGCGTTCATTCTCACCGCAGATGGAAAGCGCGACAAGTGGAAGGTTGACGGCCCGCACTTTGGCGGCTGGGAGATTTATCATCTCAAAGGCTCGCCGGTTGATCCGAATCGCCTCTACACCTCGCAAACCAGCGGTTGGTTTGGGCAGATCATTCAACGCAGTGATGACGGCGGCAAGACCTGGCATCAACCCGGCACGCCTGCGGGCGAGCCGACCACTACGCCGGAGGGCATGCCCAAAGGCGAGAGCAACAAGTTTGCTTATGATACTGCTGCCGCGCCGCTCACCACACATCAATGGTACGACGGCACGCAGCATCCGTGGGAGTTCAAGCGGGTGTGGCATATCGAACCGTCGTTGCACGATCCCGACATGATTTACGCGGGCGTCGAAGACGCGGCGATGTTTCGCACCACGGATGGCGGGCAATCGTGGCACGAGTTGGCGGGATTGCGCGGCCACGGCACCGGCGCGCAATGGGCACCCGGCGCAGGCGGCATGGGCGCGCACACGATTGTGATTGATCCCACGAATCACAATCGCATTTACACCGCGATCTCGGCCGCGGGTGTGTTTCGCACGGACGATGCGGGCAAAACGTGGCGGCCCATGAATCGCGGTTTGAAATCGCAATACATGCCTGATCCCAATGTTGAGGTCGGCTTCTGCGTGCATCGCATTGCCATGAACCCCTCGCGTCCGAACGTGTTGTTCATGCAATTGCATTGGAACGTGATGCGCAGCGACGACGCGGGCGAGTCCTGGCAACTCGTCAGCGGAAATTTGCCGAGCGATTTTGGCTTCCCGATTGACGTGCATGCGCATGAGCCGAACACGGTTTATGTCGTGCCGATCAAAAGCGATTCCGAGCATTATCCGCCCGAGGGCAAGCTGCGCGTCTATCGCAGCCGCACCGGCGGCAACGAATGGGAAGCGCTCACCAAAGGCCTGCCGCAAAGCGATTGCTACGTAAACATTCTGCGCGATGCGATGTGTGTGGACACGCTCGATAAGTGCGGCGTGTATTTCGGCACGACCGGCGGACAAGTTTATTGCTCGCCCGATGGCGGCGATAACTGGGCGCCGATCGTGCGCGATCTTCCGCCCGTGCTCTCGGTGGAAGTGCAAACTTTAGCGTAAAAAAAATTGCGCACACAGCAAGCAAGCGGCAAAACGATTTCTCGGCAAAGCGCTTAAAATAGTTTTAGCCAAAATCGTTTTGCCTTGTTGGCTCCGGCGCAATTGAATTATTCTAATAAAAGTGAAATCTCTGCTTTTAAAGCAAAAAAATTCCCCAACTGATAAAAGCTGCCAACGGATGAAAAACTCTAGGCTGTGATCCGTTGGCAGCTTTTATCAGTTGGGCATTTATTTTGGCTGCGGCTCGTTCGCGTTGCGTTTTAATTATTGTAACTGATGAGACTGCCATGATTAGAGTCGTAATCCCCTATCATCTGCGAAATTTGGCGCACACGAGCGCCGAAGTGCAAATCGAAGTCGAGGGCGTGGTCACCCAGCGTGCGGTGCTCGATGCGCTCGAAGCGCGTTATCCCATGTTGCGCGGCACGATCCGCGATCATGTGACCTACAAGCGCCGCCCGTTCTTGCGCTACTTTGCGTGTGCAGAAGATCTCTCGCTCGAATCGCCCGACGTGCCTCTGCCCGAAGCCGTGGCCTCGGGCAAAGAACCGTTTATGATTATCGGTG
>CAYNDW010000902.1:0-2840 GCA_964395375.1 uncultured Cytophagia bacterium | reverse complement strand
AGTTTCATCGCCGGCTCCGAAGCGCGATTCATGCAAGAGCTGCGCGCATTTCTCGAACATTACGGGCGCGAGGAATTTGTCATCGCTAGCGCCACGCGCAAAATCATTCTCGGCGGCGCGCCCGCGATCATGGGCGTGGTCAATTGCACGCCCGACTCTTTTTTTGACGGCGGAAATTTTTTTAACAAAGAGAAAGCAATCGCGCACGGGCTTCGCCTCACGGAACAGGGCGCAAATTTTCTCGACATCGGCGGCGAATCCACGCGGCCCAAAGGCGTTTATGGCGAAGGCGCGCAGCCGGTTGCGGAGCAGGAAGAATTAGAGCGCGTCGTGCCGGTGATCGAAGCTTTGCGCCAACGTTTGGATATTCCGATCAGCATCGACACCTACAAAGCCAACGTTGCGGAGGCTGCGCTTCGCGCGGGCGCGGCGCTGGTCAACGATATCAGCGGACTGCTCTTCGATCCACGCATGTCCGAGGTGATTGCGCGCCGGCAAGTGCCGCTTGTGCTCATGCATATCAAAGGCACGCCGCAAGACATGCAGGAGGCTCCGGTTTATGCCAATCTCCTCGACGAAATCTATCAACAGCTAGAAAAGCAAATACAGGTCGCCACGCAAGCCGGCATTCCGCGGCAGCATTTGATCGTTGACCCCGGCCTCGGCTTTTGCAAACGGCTGCACGACAATTACATCATCATGCGCCGCTTATCCGAACTGCGCGGCTTGGGTTGCCCCATTCTGGTCGGGCCTTCGCGCAAAGCGTTCGTGGGCAAACTGCAAAACCTTACGCCGGAGGAAAGATTGGAGGGCACCGCGGCCGCGGTCGCGTGCGCGGCAATGAACGGCGCGCATATCGTGCGTGTGCATGACGTGGCGGAGATGCGGCGCGTGGCGCAAATCGCGGATTTGATCGCCGGCCGCGCGGAATTAACGAGTTGATTGGAGGCCCGAGGGATGAGCAGAGAGTTCAAGCTTTTTGATTTTTTGCCGGTGACCTTGCTCGATGTTTTGGACATCTTGGTCATCAGCTTCACGCTCTATCAGCTTTATCTTTTCATTCGCGGCTCGCGCGCGGCGCAAATGGCCATCGGCCTCGTGCTCATCTTCATGGTCTCGTTTCTCGCGCAATTGCTCAACATGAGCGGCTTGAGTTGGATCTTCACCAAACTCGAAACGATTTGGCTCATCGCGTTCGTGATTCTTTTTCAACCCGAACTGCGCCGCATGTTGGTTTACCTCGGCCAAAGCCCGGTGATTCGCTACTTCGTGAAAGTCACCCGCTTCCGCGCCATTGATGAAATCGTCAAAGCCGTCGAAGAACTCGCGCGGCTGCGTTTCGGCGCATTGCTCGTGATCGCGCGCGACGACAGCGTGAAGAGCATCATCGAAACCGGCATTCGCTTGCAAGCGCAAGTTTCCGCTCCGCTTTTAATCTCCCTCTTTAGCCCTAAATCTCCCCTGCACGATGGCGCGATCGTCGTCGAGAACGAGGAAATCGTTGCCGCCAAAACCATTCTCCCACTCACCCAAAACGATTCATTCGATAAACGCTACGGCACGCGTCACCGCGCCGCGCTCGGCCTTTCCGAAGAAAGCGATGCGTTGATTATCGTCGTCTCCGAAGAGACGAGCCGGATTTCGATTGCAAAGGAGGGGCAGTTGTTGAGCGATCTCACCGCGGAGGAAGTGCAGCAGATTTTAATGGCCTCGATGAAGGTGCAGCCGGAGGAATGATTAAAAAGCTTGTTGGCGTTTGGTGCTACTAAACGCCAAACTGTTTGCATTTGGTACAGGCTTATTTTGCGTGTTGCTTTTCAAGTTGGGTCATCGCGTCGCCCTCAATTTGTCATTCCGCAGGAATCTTTTTCAGCACGAGAGATTGACTTCAGCACACAAAAAAGATTCATCAGGAATGACGGTTGTTTCGTCGGGATTGTCGATTAAGCTCACTTCGTTACTTGCGCGTCCTTGCCTCCCCCGCTCTTCTCTTCTTCCAAAAATAAAACACCGGCGTTCCCGCCAACACCACGGCAATGCCCACCGCCGCGCGCTCGGGCTGCGAGACCATCGTATTCACCACAATGACTGCGGCCGAGAGCACGAACAAAATCGGCGTATACGGATAACCCGGAACGCGAAACGGGCGAACGGCTGCGGGATGCCGGCGGCGATAAACAAAAATACTCATCGCGCCCAGCGCATAAAAAATCCACGCCGAGAAAATAACATAGGTCAGCAGTTGCTCGTACGTGCCCGTGGCGGTGAATAAAATTGCGATCACCGAGCTCCACACAATCGCGAGCGCAGGCGTGCCGTAGCGCGGATGAACTTCCGCCAAGCGTTGAAAGAATACGCCGTCGCGCGACATGGCATAGAACACGCGCGAGGCCGTGAGCGTGACGCCGTTCGCGGCGCTGAACATGGAAACGAGAATCGCCGCGGCAATGAGTTTCCCGGCTGCCGGCCCCAGCACTGCGCTCACCGCCTCCGCTGCGATCCGTTCCGATTGCGCCGCGCGTTCCATACCGAGCGCATTCAAATACGCCACGTTCGCGAGCATGTAGATAACAATGAGCGCGACGGTTCCAATCGCAAGGCCGCGCGCGAACGTGCGTTGCAGATCGAGCGCTTCGCCCGCGGAGAACGTGAGATATTGCCAGCCTTCATAGGCCCAGAGCACGCTGATCATGGCGAGGCCAATACCGGCGAAAATGTTTACGGAAAATTCCGCAGGCGGCGCAGCGGCACGGGTCGCATGCATGCCCTCGCCGAGTACGAGCAACAACGTGCTCATGAGCAAGATTGCGCCGACCTTCATAGCGGTCGTCCAATTCTGC
>CAYNDW010000901.1:1973-2840 GCA_964395375.1 uncultured Cytophagia bacterium | reverse complement strand
CTTGTTCGGGGCGGAATCGAGAATGACCAGCGGGCTGGCGTTGCCAGGCACCGTTGTCCAGCCGTTCTGACCGTTCAGAGAACCCACGGCCAAGGAATCGAAACTATCATTCTCCCAAATCAAGTCGGGCGGAGGCAGCACGATGGCATCGACATAAGCGGAGTTGGTCAGCACGCCATTGGAGATCGTGTATTGAAATGTATCAATACCGCTGTAGCCAAATGAAGGCGTATAGATCACGGTCGAGTCGGTGAAAGTAGCCGAGCCATTCCCTGGCGCAGTGATCGCGACCACTTTCAACGGAAGATTTTGCGGATCAGAGTCGTTTGCTAAAACGCGAATGCTACGCGCGATTCCCGGGTCCGTGGTCTCGGCGTCATCCACAGCATTCGGCGGAAGAATGGTTTGAGCCGAAACGAGCGTGTGCCCAATGATGGGCGAGAGCGCGATGAGCCAGCGCAGCAAAATGCGCGAAAAGATTTTCATGTTTATTTCTCCTTGCCTACGTTTATGGGTGAAGAATACACACGGATTGACAACAAGATTTATCAGACTAACCGCGTCTGTTTCGTTGGCAAACATCTAAGACTTCGTGGCCTGAAGCACACAACGCCACACCGCTGTCATCAAAATTTCGCGCTTTTGTTATTCTTCCATCCCGGAGGGGCGATATGGTCATCCCATGAAGGCATTGACCATTCGGCGAGTCAAAAGAGGAGAGTCATCCTTTGGCCTAACCAGAGCAATCCAAAGACACCTAAGAGGGTAATGCGATTGGTAGAAATACTTTTAAGCTTTCTTTCTTCGTTGATCAAATATTATCAAGCCACATGCCAAAAGCAACAGTGAAGTCTCAGTGGGTGGTGC
>CAYNDW010000901.1:0-1963 GCA_964395375.1 uncultured Cytophagia bacterium | reverse complement strand
GATTAACAGAGGCAGCGTCAGTGCGATTGGAACCCGGATTCCTACAACCTGGAAGCAGTCCTAAAAATTTTCTAACCTCTGAGAACGACTCGCACGCGTTGGGAGAGAGAAATTCAGAAAAACTCCGTGCGCAACATGGCTTGCACCTGCTCTTCGGCAGAAAGCTCGGTGCGGTCCATCGGGCAGATGAGATACGAATTGCTCGCGGCGTAACTCGCCACATCGCCGCTGCCTTTGGAGGGAAGCGGGCGCACGTGATACGCGCCGTTTTCATACCATGTCCAAGCCGGCGCATAATTCTCGCGGCCGGAGCGATTGAGAAAACGTTGCGTCAAACGCGCCGTCACGATTGGGTTTTGATAAGCCGCGTGACCCATCATCTTGCGAATCGACGGACGCACCAAAAGCTCGAACACCGTCGAAGCAGAAACGGGATTGCCCGGCAAACCGAAGACGAGGGTGTTGCCCGCACGCGCGAATACCACGGGCTTGCCCGGCTTCACCGCCACTTTGTTGAAAAAGATTTCAAAGCCGAATTCCACGAACACGTCTTCCACCAAATCTAAATCGCCCATGGACACGCCGCCGGTGAGCAGCAGCATATTATACTGCAAGCCTTGCTGAATGAGCGTGCGCAATGCGTGCTTGTGATCGCGCGCAATGCCGAGCAGGTGCGGTCGCGCGCCGGCAGTCTCGACTTGTGCGAACAAACAGGCGCTGTTCGAATTACGAATCTGCGCGCCGCGCGGCTGTTCCTCTAGCGCAACCAATTCATCGCCGGTTGCAATCACGCCTACGGTCGGCGCGCGATAAGCCAAGACCTCGCTTTTGCCCACCGCCGCCAGCAAGCCGATCATCATCGGCGAAATGAAACTTCCCGCATGCGCGACGACTTGCCCCAACTGCGCTTCGCTGCCGCGCGGCGAAATGTTCGCGCCGCTCGCCACCGCTTCGAGAATGTCAACGGCATTGGTGTTGGCAACGGCGCGCGTGCGCTCGATCATTTGCACGGCGTCCGCGCCTTCGGGCACCGGCGCGCCGGTCATGATCTTCGCCGTCTGGCCCGAGGAAATAATGAACGCCACAGAGGTTCCCGCGGCAATACTGCCAAGAACTTGTAAACGCGCAGGAAGCTGCCGCAAATCGGCAGCAAGCACGGCGTAGCCATCCACACTGCTGCGCGGAAACGGCGGCATATCAACGTCGCTCGCGACCTCTTCCGCGAGCACGCTGCCGCGCGCGCGCAAGAGCGGCATGCGCTGCGCTTCCAAACGCGGCGTGTGCTGCAAAACGATTTCGAAGGCTTCGTGCAGTTTGATCATAAAAAATTCCGGGCATACTGCTTCAGAGTTAATTTGTAATGTCCTTAGAGATAGTAGCGAGGCCAAGATGAATCCAGTTCGCCGCGCGCTAGCTGGCGCCCGTGAAGCGACCGTGCTTCACAAACGTTGCCACCAGCACGGGCGCGCAGCCATAGCGGGAACTGTGAATCAGATCGCGCAACCCGACAACTCATCTCTTTGCGCTTGCCGGAGAAAAGGAAGATCATTTCGTTCCGCGAAGGCTTCGACTTCTTGGGCTATCATTTCTCGCATAACGGCGTTACCATGCGCGCGAAGTCCGTGGAGAAACTCAATGACAATCGCATTCCGAATCGCTACTTCGAGCGCAGAGGACTGCTCGCGCTTTATGCTTTTGTTTCACCCGTTTCACTTGCGTCACAGCGAAAGAACATCGAAAGGTTTCCCCAGAAATTTCGGGGCCATGTTAAACGGACCGCCCGACAAGCGGTCCCCAGGCGTCGCCCGGTGCAAGAAAGATGCACGCCGAAAAAAATGGGGAAGCAACCCCATCGCGACAACGGGAAGGAGAGGCGGAAGTCCTCTCTCTAACCCGCTCATTCTACCTGAATTTTGCACCGTGCTCGCGCCGGCTTTCGTCTGATGCTGAAGCATCAGGCTAG
>CAYNDW010000900.1:0-2845 GCA_964395375.1 uncultured Cytophagia bacterium | reverse complement strand
ATTCCATCGGAATGACGCGTCGAGGAGAGATCTTCACCGACTCGATGATGCTCCTCGAGAGTTTTTTAACAATCGATCCAACCGCACCCAACTTGCAACGTCTAACCCGGTGAAATGAAGATGCCAGAGCACGAACCACATAGCACGCCTCACCTCGTGCGCGCCATTGACGTCGAAGCCGAATTACTCGCAGGCTGTCGCGCGGGCGAGCGCGACGCATTGGAGCTGCTGATTAAAAAATATCAGCCGGCCGTGCTGCGCGTGTGTGTTTCCATACTCGGCAACCTCGAGGTAGAAGATTTGGTGCAGGACATTTTCATTAAAATTTTAAAAAAGATTCGCGACTTCGAAGGCCGGTCGGCGCTGTTCACGTGGATTTATGAAATCGCGGTCAATCACTGCCGTGATGAACTGCGCCGCCGCAAACGCCGCCGCTGGTTTTCGCTGCACGATTTCACACAAGAGAAGCTTGAACAAATTCCTCTCGACGAACTCTCCGCGAGCGAACAGCTTGAAGCCGGCGAAATGCGTGGCCAACTGCGCCATGCGCTGAACAAATTGGATCCAAAGTATCGCGAGTTGGTCGTCCTGCGCGATTTGGAGGGCTTGAGTTATGAAGAAGTGGCGCAGATTAGCGGCATAGAAATGAAATTAGTCAAGTCGCGCCTCTATCAAGCACGGCAAATTCTTGCGGCAAAAATGAAACGTTATTTCGAGGAGGCTTCTTATGTCTGATGCGTTACGACAGCACGAGCACATCGCGGACGCGATGCTGTGGCAATGGCGAGAACAAGAACTTGCCGCGGCAGAAAGCTCGACCGTCAAGCAACATTTGCAGACGTGCGCGGCCTGCCAAAAGCGTGCGCAAAATTTAGAACATTTGCTGCGTGAAATGCGCGCCTCGCATCGCCTCGCTCAGCCCTCGTTCGCGCATCAAATGCACCTGCTCGCCGCGCTCCAAAGCGAATTTTCGCCCACGCAGAAATTCCATGCGCTCGCGCAAACGAGCCAGAGATTGGTGCGTTGGCTCGCGCCGGCGCTCGCCGTGTTGGCCACGGTCTTCGTGCTCTGGCGTGAAGAAACCACGACCGCGAACAACTCTGCGCTGGAAAGCCTGCTCTCGCAATCGCGTGAAGAGCAATTGCTCATGGCCTCCGACGAAGAAGCGGCCAGACAGGCGTTGCTGGAGTTGGCTTTTGCGACGGACGAGAAGTAACACAGAGTGCAATCGTCTCAAACGTTGTCATCCTGAAAGGAACTTCCCTCGCGCTTGAGGCGCCGCTTAAAACCGGACGGGTCGCAAGCACGAGGGAAGGTTCTTACAGCATGACAAGATAGAGGCGCGCGATAAACTGATTCAAATTGATATTTAGTTCTGAAGCATTCCACGGCCAAGCCGTGAAATGAACACAATAAAAGAAAACATTCTCACGAGCTACGAGGCCCTTTATGAAAGATAAAATTTGGATTGTCGCCGCGTTCGTGCTCACGTTCGCGGCCGGCGTTTTAGTGGGCGCGATTGTCGTGCGCAACTTTGGGCCGCCGCCGTTTGCCATGGCTCCTTTCGGCAATGCCGAGGGCCGGCGCTTCCCTCGGCATGAGGGAAGACCGGCCCTCCCTTCGGTTGACATGCTGCAAAAGCAACTCGGGTTGGATGAAGCACAGCAGCAACAAGTGGCGGTCATTGTGGAAAAGTATCGCGGCCAATTTCAAGAGCACTTTCGGCAAATTCATCCGACCATGCAAGGACTGCTTCATGAAATGCGCGGTGAAATCGAAAACGTGTTGACGCCGGAGCAGCTAGAAAAATTCCGTCGCGAGTTTCCGCGTCGCGATCGCCGCGGTTTTGGCTCACGCTCGGCGCCCGAAGATTCCGCCGCCGAAAGGCCGGAATAAATTTTTCCAACTTTTCGCACAAGCCACGTCAGATGAGAGGCAACAAAAAAATCGTTCATAGTGCTGCCTTCAGGCATTTTATATTAGGCAACAAAAGCTTGAAGTCGGCGCTACCAACTTCACGAAGCAACTTTTACTTTTGAACCCTAACAATGCAGGAGAATGAAACATGAAACGCTTTTCCTTCCTTTCCATCGCGGCAACAGCGCTGTGCTTCGGCATGGCCATGGCGCAACCCAGCGCGCCGCCAGCGCCCGAGCCGGATTTCGATGAGGGTCCGGCCTTCGAAGAGTTTGATCATGCTCACATGCAGCAAATGTTCGGTGAAAAGCTCGGGCTTTCCGCCGCGCAAAAAGAGCAGATCGAAAAAATTACGTTAGACGCGCGCAAGAAGAACATCGCAACCGAAGCCAAGAGCAAGATCGCGCGCATCGAGCTGCATGAGTTGATGGCTGCTGATGCTCCGGACCAGAAAAAACTCGACGCCAAAATCGCGGAATTGAGCCAGGCGCATGAAGCAATGCTGCGCAGCCGCGTGGAAACCATGTTGGCCATCAAAAAGATTTTGACGCCAGAACAACGCGCGAAGCTGAAAGAACTGCGTCCGTTCGGCGCAGGCATGCGTGGCGGCATGGGCAAACCCGGCCATGGCATGATGGACGGCGGCCCGCATCACATGGGCCGACGCCCCAATATGCCGCCGCGCGGAGAGCAACAATAATCGCGAACTCTCGCAGCGTCTTCCACACTGCGAATTTTGAATAAATTCGGGCGTCTCACCGCATTCGGTGAGACGCCCGTTTTTTTGCTTCTCCGCCCGCCCTGAGTCTCGCGCAGATGTGGAAAAAAACATTGCGTCGGGTTCGTAGTGTCTCAGCTATGATTATTTAGCCACAGAACCACACGGAACTGCGCAGAAAAAAGATAGTGAGCCTTGTTCGTTCTGTTA
>CAYNDW010000899.1:0-2850 GCA_964395375.1 uncultured Cytophagia bacterium | reverse complement strand
TGCCGTTGCGCAAACGGGCAGTTATGATTTCGCATTGCTCGGCGAGGGCGAAGACCTTGTGTCGTTCGAGGCGCGTGAGTCGAACAATCATCAGCCGGAGTTGATTGTTCATACAATTGAAAAGCCGACGGCTTTGTATGAGATTTATGAAATCGTATTGCAGGCTTCCATTGTCGGCGCGAATCCCTATATGAATGGGCCGGAAGTCACGGTGACGTTCACCGGCTTTTCCGGAAAGGCGGTGGGGAAGTCGCTTACGGTAAGAGGGTTTTGGGATGGCGATAGCACGTATCGCGTGCGCTTCGCGCCCACGGCGATGGGAGAATGGACGTGGACTTCGAGTTCGAGCAATGCCGGTTTGAACGGCAAGAGCGGCGGGTTCAGTTGCGAAGGCATTTTGCCCGAGCAGCATGTGTCTTGGCACGGCCATGTGCATGAGTCGAAGAGTTCCCCTTATACATTTGCGTACGATGACGGCACGCCGTTCTTTTTGCTGGGCGATACACAATGGTCGTTTGGCAATGGCGCCATTGCCTGGCCGGAGGAGTTTCAAACGTATGTCAACGCGCGCGCGGCGCAGGGATTTAATTATGTGCATGGCGTGGTCTATCAAACTTTTCCGACGGGCCGCGCGGAGAATGAGGGGGGCGAAGCGTTTGTGAATAACGATGTCGATCAGCTTGATCCGGGTTTTTGGCGCGCGTTGGATCGGCGGGTGGCGTATATGAATGAAAAAGGCATCGTTGCGGGGATGATGCTCGCGTGGGCGAATAATGCTTGGCGCAAATTTAATACGACCGCGCAGGTCGAGCGCTTCGTGCAATATCTCGTCAACCGCTATGCCGGGTATAATGTGTTTTGGATCACAGCCGGCGAGTATGAAGAAGTGAGTCCGCCGGGAGGGCATAGTTATATTGGAGAATTGTTGTTTGCGCGCGATCCATATCGCCATCCGATTACGACGCATACGATCAAAACCAGCGCGGATGATTTCGGCGAGAGCGCATGGCATACGACGATTTATCAACAAACGAGCGATATAGCATTGATCACACAGGATCGCAAATATAACAAGCCCGTGATCAACTCGGAGTTTGGCTATGAGGGCGATCAATCCGCGGAAGAGGTGCGGAGAGATGCGTGGGAAATTGTGATGCGCGGAGGTTTTTTGGTTTATGGCGACACGAACACGTATCACTATAGCGCGGCGATGACGCCGGCGAATCTCAATTCGCCGGGCGCGGGATACATGACAGTACTTAAAAATTTTTGGATGAAGAGCGGAGTGAGGTGGTGGCAACTCACGCAGTTTAATGAACTGAGGAATCGCAGGTGGATAGCGGCGCGACCGGGGTTTGAATATGTGATTTATGTCGAGAGCGCGGGCAGCTTTGTCGTTGATTTGAGCGGCTTGAATGGAGAAATTCGCGGTCGTTGGTATGACACGAAAAGCGGACAGTGGGGGCCGTTGATTTCGGGCGTTGCGAGTTTGAATTTTTTACTCGAGCCTCCCGGAGGGGATTTCGTTGCGTACATTGGCACGGCCAATGACGCTGCTGCACCGGAAATTTCAAATGTCTTGGTCACGAATTTGGCGACGCGCAGCGCGGTGATATCGTGGAGCACAAATGAAGCCGCTGATACGCAGTTGGAATATGGCTTCACTGAGCGTTATGGTCTGAAATCCGCGTTAGATACGACTCTAACCCTGTCGCATCGCATGGCATTGACCGGATTGCTGGCGAATACGACATATCATATTCGCGTGCTCTCGCGCGATGTTCACGGCAATTTGGCATTCGGCAATGATGTTGCCTTTCGCACGCCTCGGTTGAGCGGGAGAAATATTGCGTATTTTGCACGAGCCTCGGCTAGTAGTGAGAACACGAGGTTAGGGCAGACAGCCGATAAGGCGATTGACGGAGTGGCAGAAGGCTACCCGGCCGATCAGAGTCATGAATGGGCAACGCAAGGACAAACGAAAGATGTATGGCTGCAATTAGATTTCCCCGAACCAATGACGATCGAAGGTGTCGCGTTGTATGATCGTCCGAATTTGAGCGATCATGTTTTGAATTCTGAGTTGCATTTGAGCGATGGACTGGTGTTAAAGATTTCTTCTTTATCAAATAGCGGCAACCGAACGAATATTACTTTCCCCCCCCGGTCCATTTCGTGGCTGCGTTTTGTTGTCACGAGAGCCAATGGCGAAAACTCGGGACTCGCAGAGATCGAAGTATGGAGTGACGGTGGTATTGATTCAAGTCGAAGCGCCGATTTCGGAGATTTGCCTAGCTCGTTTGTGCTGTCATCTGCTTATCCCAATCCTTTTAATCGGGAAGCCAGGGTGTTTCTTGATATACCGGAAAGTGGGAGATGCCGCGCAAGTGTTATAAATCTGTATGGACAGGAAGTGATTTGTTTGGTTGACGAAGTGGTGCCTGCCGGGAGACATGGTTTGGTATGGTATGGTAAGGATCAAATTGGATTAGACGTAAGTTCAGGAGTGTATTTCTTGCACGTTGAATTTTCTGCTCCGATTAAGGGTCGTTCAGTCGCATTGAGGCGGTTATTGCTATTGAAATGACGTCGATTTAGCGTGAAGAGTGGAAAAATTTCAAAAGACGGGAAAAAAAGCTTGCATTCGCAAACAGATTTTATTATAATGGATTCTGCGATACGGAACGGTGTCGCGAACGAAAAAAGAGAAATAGTTTTATTGTTCTTTGTAAATAAAAGCGTGCATGGCCCAAAGGTTGTGCAAGTCATTTCCATGAGTCAGTAAAAATACTACGAAGAGTTTGATCCTGGCTCAGGACGAACGCTGGCGGCGTGCCTAACACATGCAAG
>CAYNDW010000898.1:0-2856 GCA_964395375.1 uncultured Cytophagia bacterium | reverse complement strand
CGAATCATGCTCCGGCGACGGCATCATTAAAATTGAAATGCACTTCTTGCCGGATGTGTACGTCCGGTGCGAGGTGTGCAAAGGCAAACGCTACAATCGCGAGACGCTCGAGATCAAATACAAAGGCAAGTCCATCGCGGACGTGCTCGACATGACGGTGTCCGAAGCGCTCGACTTCTTTCAACCCATTCCGAGCTTGCGGCGCAAATTGCAAACGTTGAACGATGTCGGTCTCGGCTATATTCATCTCGGGCAGCAAGCCACCACGCTCTCCGGCGGCGAAGCCCAGCGTGTGAAATTGGCGACCGAACTTTCGCGCGTGGCAACCGGCCGCACGATTTACATTCTCGATGAGCCGACGACCGGTTTGCACTTCGAAGATGTGAAGATGTTGTTGAGCGTGCTCAATCGCCTCGTGGATATGGGCAACACCATCATCGTGATCGAGCACAATCTCGATGTGATCAAGACCGCGGATTATCTCATCGATCTCGGTCCGGAAGGCGGCGACAACGGCGGCTACGTTATCGCGACCGGCGCGCCGGAGCAGGTGGCGCAGGTTGCCAGTTCCTACACGGGCCAATATCTCAAGAAAGTTTTGCATGAAGGCAAACGCGAAACGCGCGTGCTTTCAACCGCCATAGAAGTGCCCGCCACGCTGCGCCCACGCAGCAGCGAGAACGGCAAAGAGCAAGAAGTCACCTGGAAAAAATCTTCGCGCAAGCGCTTGAAGATGGCGTTTGCGGAGGAGGAAGAGGAGGAGGTGCCGGGGAAGGCGAAGAAGAAGAAACGGTAGTGAAGTGTCAAACTTCAGTTTGACAACAGAGCAGCTTTATGCCGCAAGCTGAAGCTTGCACCCGGTACGCGAGAGTATCAAACGCTAGTTTGACAGAGCGCTCGTTTGCCGAATCAATGATGCGTTTTATAAATCTTGATCAAGCCGTCGATCCACATTTTCAAACCCTCCGCCGCAAGTTTGGCCTCGGTCAATTCAGTTTCTTGATGCGCGACAAAGGTATTCCTAAAATCGGTGACCTTGCGAATGGTTTCCAACAACCCGGCTTTCGCATAATCAGCAAAAGCTTGGCGTACCGCTTCGAAAACACCACCTACATTCTTATCGCCGGTCAACGCATAATCCAAGCAAAACTGCAGCAATCCTGAAGGCCACAACCCATTTCGGTCGATCAAGGTTCGCCGCAAATTGCTGGAGTGCCGCTTGAGCCAGGTGATGTCTTTCTCGTGCATGCCTTTGTGATAAGGATCAAAAAACGCCTTCTGCTCCTGCGGCAGTTTGGGAACATGCGGCAGCAAACAATCCAGCATCAGTCCTTTGGCGGCTTCATCAAGCGGGCCAAGTAGTGAGGTGAAGATTGGCGAGAATGAAATGTCTTTTTTCTTTTCCAAAAACCTGAACAGCACCACGGCCTGCTCGATGCCTTTTTGATAGCGCGATGGCAAGCCGGCGAAAACTTCCCTCTGGACGAACGCCTCTATGCCCGCGGCTTCCGCGGCAGTGACTTCGCCGAACGGAAGCGAAAGTTGCGGTTGCGCCTCTTCATCGAGCAAGCGCGCCAATGCCGGCGCGCAGGTTCGCACTAGATCATCTAATTTGTTCGCGGCGAATTTACTGAAGACTTCCTGCGGAACATAGAGGTATTCCCATTTGACTTTGCCGGAGGCCGCTGTGCACCAGCCCTGCGCCGCGCGCGCTTTCAACGGCACGTCTCGATCTTCTCGCCCTTTGGTTTCAACCAAAACATAATTGCCGTTCGTCTTGCGTGCCAGAAAATCGGCGGTATAAAATGCCAACCGGCCGGCACCGGTCAAGTAATCTACCCTCTGACATTGCGGCCCAGCATTTTTGCAGAAGGCCGCAACATCCGGCGCATTGTCGAGGAATGCCGTCATCGCCACTTCGAACTCGCGGTTGCAGGGCACGAGATTAAACGGCGTATGCACGGCCGGTTTCGCTGGGCGATTCTCCGAATGCGTTACTTGATACGGCTTCCAATTGCACACCGAGACCGAGTGCGCTTCCGGCAACCGCTCTTGCACAAACGTGGTGCGCGACAAAATCAGTGGCACGAACGTCGCGCGCAAATGTTCGCGCACGTCGGCGTCCGCCAGACGATTGACTAATTTTTGATCGAAAAGATCGAGCTTCTCTTCAAAAAGAATTTCGATGAGAAATATCTCGAGCAGCGGCGCAAGGACTTGATTGGTGCCGCGCAGATTGGTCAAGCGTTCCAATTCTTCTCGAAAGAATGAAATGGCGCCCACGCCGTTTTCCAGCAAGGGAAGCTGAATCTTCATCTGCTCGACCAACTCGTTGGTGATGAGATGGCGCCCTTGATACTCAATCTCACCCGATCTCATCTCACCAATAGGCAGCGGTTTGAACTTTGAAAACTCCTTCCGAATGTCCTCAATCGATAAATTCTCAATAACCGGCGTGCGACGAAACCCGCCACTGAGCCGAGGCAGTAGCAGATCAAGATTCTTGAGGTCTTTGTTTTTGTCAACGAAGACGGTGACTGTCGTCTTCGGCACTTGGTCAACGTCAATCACTTCGAGGCTCACGCCTTGCTGGCTCAACTCATCTTTATAGAGGCTGACAAAGGCGCTGTGCTCGACTACGGTCACGGTTTCATTCGCCTGCTGCGGACCGGAGGGCGTCATGCGGCGCAGACCGCGACCGAGCGTTTGTTCCGGCAAAATATTCGCCTTCGAGCTGTACGGCCGCAGCGGCACAATGGTGGTCACGTTGCGCACGTCCCAGCCCTCGCGCAGCATGAGCACCGATACGATGCACTGAAAAGGACTTTTATTGGAATCAAGATCGCACGAGAGTTT
>CAYNDW010000897.1:0-2868 GCA_964395375.1 uncultured Cytophagia bacterium | reverse complement strand
TTACGACAACATGAATTCTCTCGCATTGCTCACCGCTCGTGTGACGCTGGGCTCGGTGTTCTTCGCACATGGCGCGCAAAAAGTTTTGGGTTGGTTCGGCGGCTTCGGCATGAGCGGCACAATGGGCTATTTTCAAAACACGCTCGGCGTGCCCGCAGTGCTCGCTTTCTTGGGTGTGATTGCGGAATTGGTCGCAAGCCTCATGCTTATCTTTGGCGCTTCGACCGGCTTGGCCGCGATTATCGTCATTCTACAAATGTCCGCCGCAATTTATCTCTCGCACAGCAAGGACGGCTTCTTCATGAATTACTTTGGCCAGCTTCCCGCCGGGCGCGAGGGCTACGAATATAATCTCGTGCTCATCGGCCTTGCGCTCGTTTTGTTCATTGCCGGCTCGGGCCGTTATGCCCTAGATTCAGTGTGGAGCCTGGATTTCGTGCGCAAAGCCGTGGGCTTTGTGCATTAAGAATCGATCCCCCAACATGAACCGGACAAGCCGGAACCAAAAAAGAAAAAGCCTCACGCAAAGACGCAGAGCTACAAGGAACCTGCAAAGAAAAACTTTGCGGGTTCTTCGCGTGTCTGCGTTTTTTTAGTTGCGCCTACTTGCGCGAAGCTTCATTCCTCTTCGCAATCTCCTTTCGCACCACGGGTGCGACCTCCGCGCCGAACAGCTCAATCGCGCGCATCATCTTTTTATGGCCCGCGGTGTTATAGCCCAAATAGAGCAGGAAGCGCTGATGCCCGAAAAGCTCGTGTTGAAAAAGAATCTTCTCGATCACTTCCGCGGGCGAACCCACAAAGTCGGAGCCGCGCAGCGTGCGCGCGTTTTCCATTTGCTGTTGCGAGGCCGGCGGCCAGCCGCGCTCGCGGCCGATTTTGTTCATGATCATCGCGGCCGTGGGATAATAATCCTTCACCGCTTGTTGCGAGTCGTCCGCGATGAAGCCGTGCGAGTTGATGCTCAAAGGAATTTGTGCAGGATCGTGTCCGGCTTCTTTCGAAGTGCGGCGATACAAATCAAAAAAAGGCGCGAAGCGCTCCGGCATGCCGCCGATAATGGCGAGCGCCATGGGCAAGCCGAATGTTGCGGTGCGCACCACGGATTCGGGCGTGCCGCCCACTGCAATCCAAATAGGAAGCGACTCTTGCACCGGCCGCGGATAGATGCCCAAGTTTTCGAGCGGCGGCCGCAGCCTTCCCGACCACGTGATCGTTTCCGACTCACGCAGCTTCATCAACAATTCCAACTTCTCGACAAAGAGGCGGTCGTAATCGCGCAGGTCATAACCGAAGAGCGGAAACGATTCGATGAACGAGCCGCGTCCGGCCATGATTTCCGCGCGACCGTTGGAGAGCAAATCGAGCGTGGCGAAATTTTGAAACACGCGCACGGGATCATCGGAGCTGAGCACCGTGACCGCGGTCGAAAGCCGTATCGACTTCGTGCGCGCCGCGGCCGCGCCGAGAATGACGAGCGGCGCCGAAGCCAGATACTCCGTGCGATGATGCTCGCCAATCGCGAACATGTCCAACCCCACTTGATCGGCAAGCGCGATCGTCTCCAGCAGATTGCTCATGCGTTCTGCAGGACTGATCCTTTCACCGGTCACGGGGTGAGGCAACAATTCGACAAAAGAATAGACGCCAAGTTCGAACGGGCGTGATTGATTCGAAGAATTTGAGTTCGCAGGTTTATTGTTCAATTCATTCATGTCTTTTCATCAAAAACGTTCAGGTTGTTTCGTTGTTAATGTGCAGCACCTTTCTTTGAATGTCATTCTGTAAGAAACTTCCCTCGTACTAGGCTCACACCTTAAAAACAAGCTTTGTTCCGAGCACGAGGGAAGGTTCTTCCAGAATGACAACGTGCAAAAGATTTCATCTAATTCAGCGCCGCCATCATGCTGCGCACGAATTTGACTTCATCGTGGTTGACGGTGTGCTCCATGTTGCGATACCAGCGCGTCGTCACCACGCCGCCCAACGCCTGCAGAATTTTTGCAGCACTTTCGACGCGCGCTTTCGGAATGTGAAAATCAACTTCGCTGCACCCGAGAAAGATCGGCGTGTCTTCGAAATGGCCGCGGTCGTTGCGCGCCTCATCCTCCGCGCCGATCAACCCGCCGCTCAATCCGATCACACCGCCGTAACGCTGCGCGTTGCGCGCGGCATATTCCAACGCCAAACACGCGCCTTGCGAAAAGCCCAACAACATGATGCGCTCGGTTGGAATGCCTGCGGCCTGCACTTGCGCAACGACTTCGCCGACGACCTGCAACGCCGAAGCGAGCCACGGTTCATTGCTCGCAATCGGCGCGAGGAAACGATTCGGATACCACGTTCCGCCCGCGGCTTTGGGCGCGAGATAGGCGAAGTTCGTTTGTTGAAATTCTTCCGCGAGCATGATGATGCTCTCCGCGCTTGCGCCGCGCCCGTGCAACAGAATCATCGCGCCGCGGGCGTGCTCTAATTTTTCTCCGGCGCGCAGAAGCGGCAGGTTTTGATGCGGACTATGTGAGGGCCTGGGATTAGGCATCGTGTCTGTTATCCAAAATACAATCAAGAATGTTCGTCGTGAGGCCTTATGAGTTTTGACGATCAAAATCGGTAACGAGGTGCGCCACCCCAAAGGTGTCATTCAGTAGGAATCTTTTTAAGCACTGGGAAGTATCGCCGGCGAGTAAAAAGATTCCTTCTGAATGACAGCTCGTGAAAGGATTACCGATTTTGAAAGTCAAAACTCATTACTCATCGTTCGCTCATTTTCATTCGTCGAATTTGAATTTTGCCTCGAATCTGCGTTTATTATTCTGAACCAAACCGGAGGACACGACCGCAGAAACGAATACTTTTTCCCCGACCTCC
>CAYNDW010000896.1:0-2877 GCA_964395375.1 uncultured Cytophagia bacterium | reverse complement strand
TTCTTTTTGTTTCTGCTCTGCGCCGCTTGGTGGTGTTGCCGCTTGGAAGTATTCGCGCAAACGCCGGACACGCTTATCGCCAATTATACAGTGAGCACGACGGCCGTGGGCGATGACGCCGATGATGTTGCCTTGTGGTTGCATCCTACGATCCCGGATTCCAGCCTCATTATCGGCACGGACAAAGGCACGACTACGGACGGCGGACTCTACGTGTGGAATCTGCAGGGCACATTGCAGCAATTCCTTGCGATCAAACACCCGAACAACGTGGACTTGCGCTACGACCTGCGGGTGCAGGGCGTGAATATCGATATCGCCGCGGTCTCCATGCGCACGCAATCGCGCATTCGTATTTTCAAAATCGATTCGCTCGCGCGCAAACTTGTCGAGGTCACTTCGAACTCGCCGATCCTCGTGCCGAGTTTGCCCTATGGTCTCACGCTGTATCGCCGGCCGCGTGACGGCGCGCTCTACGCTTTTGTGAGCAGCAAACATCCGGACTTCGCGAAGAAGATCGTGCAAGTGCGGCTCTGGGGCGAGAACGACGGCAAGGTGCACGGTAAAATCGTGCGCGAGTTGGGTGAGCACAACGGCATTATTGAAGGCATGGTTACCGATGAACAACTCGGCTATTTGTATTGCGCCGAGAGCGATAGCGGCGTTCACAAGTATTATGCGGATCCTGCCAAAAACGGCAATCGACTTGCGGTGATCGCCAATGAAACATCTTTTAAAGGCGATCGCAAAGGCTTGGCGCTTTATGATTGTGCGGATAGCGCGGGCTACTTGCTGGTTGCGAGTCCCGACGAGCAGGCGGTCAAAGTTTATCCGCGCATAGGCACGAAGAGCGCGCCGCATCAACAATCTTTGCTTGCGGTTATTCGCAACGTCACAAAGAAATACGGCGTGGGTTTGGAAGTCACCTCGCAATTGGCCTCGCGCAAATTTCCGCGCGGCGTGATGATTTGGCACGATGAAGCCGATCGCAAATTTCGCCTGTATCCGTGGGAAAAAGTGGCGCAGGGTAAACTTTTCGTTTGCGAAACTAAACCGACGCTCGTGGTCGAAAACTTGACGAACACTTCGGTGAAGCAATTTCATCTTGCGCAAAACTACCCCAATCCCTTCGCACGTACCTTTGAGCGCGAAACCGAAATTCGGTTTCAACTCGCGCGCGGCGGTTTCGTGGAACTGCGCGTTTATAATTTGCTTGGCCAGCCCGTGCGCAGCTTAGTGCAACGCGTCTTGCCGGCGGGCGAGCACAGTTTTTTTTGGGAAGGTAAAAACGAAAACGGCGAATTTTTGAGCAGCGGAGTTTATTTCTATCAACTACGGCAAGAAGGCTTTTCGCAAATGCGCAAGATGACATTGCTGCATTGAATTATTTTTAAATCGGCACCCTTCAAATTGTCATTCAGAAGGAATCCTTTTCAGCGCTTGGCACGAAGCCCCGATAGACGTTATACCGAGCGCTTAAAAAGATTCCTTCTGAATGACATTGTTAAAGGAGCGCCCGCATTCGACGACCGGGGCAAATAAGTTTGCCGAATCCGAGCATATGACAACATCTCTGCGCGTTATCTACATCACCAGCGAAATTCCTTATCCGCTCACCAGCGGCTTCTTGCGGCATTATCATTTCATGCGCGCCTTGGGAGCGAAGCACAAGCTCACGTATCTCTCGCTCACGAAGAAGCCGGAGTTTTCTGAGGAAGCGCGTGCCGCACTCTCGCCGTTCGTTGAAAGCATTGCCGTGTTCGGAACACCGAAACCAACGGAGCCGTGGTTGATTCGCAAGGTCCGCCATCTTCCGCTCGTCGGAAAAAAATTTCAAGGCGCGTTGCGCATTCGCTGGGCCGCGCTTGAACTAAAGCGCGCCGTACGCACATTGGTGCACGAACGCCGCCACGACCTCATCATGTTCAGCGGCAAAAATACTTTCCCGGCGATTGCGAATTTGGAAGGCGTGCCCATTGTCGCGGATTGTTGCGACGCGACTTCCGGGCGAGTTGCGGGAGAGCTCGCGCGCGCGAAGTTGTTGCGCAAGCTTTGGCTGTTCATGCGTTATATCGAAGTGCGCCGCATTGAAAAGGGCCTCGTGGCTAAAACGCCGCATCTCGCCTTTGCTTCGCGGCGTGATCGCAAAGCCATGTTGGGCGGAAAAGAAGCCGGCGAGATTTTGCCGCAAGCGGTTGATGCCGGCTATTGGCAGCGCAAAACGCCGGAGCGTAAATCCAACGTGCTCCTCTTCACCGGCGTGATGAATTATCCGCCCAATCACGACGCTGCGATGTTTCTGCTCGAAGAAATTTTGCCGCTCGTGCGTAAAACATTGCCGAGCATCGAGCTAGTGATCGCCGGCCGCGATCCCTTGCCCGCGCTGAAAAAAGCCGCGCAGGGCAATGCGAAAATCACGCTCACCGGTTTCGTCGATGACTTGCGGCCCTATCTCGAACAAGCCGCGCTATATGTCGCGCCGATTCGCTTTGCCTCCGGCGTGCAGAATAAAATTCTCGAAGCGCTCGCCATGCAATTGCCCGTCATCACCACGCCCGTAGTCGCCGAAGGCTTGCGATTGAACGACGAGGTTGAGTTGCCTTTGCGCGTTGCCGAAAGCGCGCAACAATTTGCCGAGCGCATCATTGCGCTGCTGCAGAATAACAGCGAACGCACACGCCTAGCCCGCGCCGCGCGCCCGTTTGTGGAAAATAATTTCGTGTGGGCAAGTAATATTGCGAAGCTAGAAAAGCTCTGGTACACGGCAGCGGGCGTGAGTGAACAGTAATCAGTGATCAGTGAGCAGTGAGCAGTGAGCAGTAAGCAGTGAGCAGTGAGCAGTGAGCAGTGAGCAGTGAGCAGTGAGCAGTGAGCAGT
>CAYNDW010000895.1:0-2881 GCA_964395375.1 uncultured Cytophagia bacterium | reverse complement strand
CTCGTCGCTCGCAGAGGCGACGTACCAGGTTGGGTCCCACGTGCGGTCGCCCCAGCAGTCGTCGAAGACACAGCCGCGCTGGTCAACCGCCAGATGGTAATAGGTCGTGTAGTCGCGGTCGAGGTCCAGGTACAGGTCGATTCGGTCGTGGGCCGAGAGGTCCATGTCGCGCGTGCGGGGACGAAGCGGTGTCGGTGCGTCGCCGGCGTTGGAATAGCAGGAGATTGCGAAGTAGAGAAACCGCGCGTCGTGTGCGACGCGAAGCTGCGTGTCCCACGGCTGGCCTTCGGATCGCTGCAGGTCTTGCAGAGTCACGGCCGTGCTGGCCTTCCAGACCGGGTCGTCAAACCTTCCGTCCAGGTGCGGCGGGGTCGAGGTGCGGATCGACATGAGCACCGGTTTGGTCGGCATGCCCTTGCGGTCGCGAATCCAGCGCTCGCTGCGTGCGGCCTCCGACCACGGTCCGAAATCGCGGCTGAGTGAAAACGTCGTGTAGAACTTGTCCGCATCCTTCACGTATCCAAGCGTTCGCTGCGCCGAGGCAAGCGGAAACTGTACGGTCGGGTCGGACCACGAAAGCGGTGACACTTGCATCAATCGCTTGGCGGTCTCGACCGAGCCCTTGGCCCAGGCAATGTCGGTGCCGATACCGCCGATGGCGCCGATTTGTCGGCTCGGATTCATCCGTGCGGTTGTCGTGTTTCGATCGGGAGCCGGCGTCGAATCGGATCGTGAAGAATCGTCGGCCGTGTCGGCGGGCAGGCGCGGCAGTATTGGGTTGACAGTCCCTTGCCCGATTATGCTTCCGAGTCGTTCGCGGTGTCTCGCCTCGGAGCTGGCGTAGAACTGGACGAGCCAGCGTTGGGCTTCGAAGGCAGTCAGGTGGTCGGGGTAGTCGCTCAGGAGCTTTTCCAGCAACTCGCGTGTCTCCGACCAACGACCTTGACTGAAGTGTGTGCGAGCGAGTCCGTAGAGAATGTTGCCGGCCTGTGCCGGGCCGAGGTTTCGCAGCGAGTCATCAAGCTGGGCGTTTAGTTGTCGAGCCAGGATCGGCTGGCCTTCGGCGCGGTTCACGATGGCCAGCAGATTGCGGTGGGCCTGCACGGCTAGACGGTGCGTGTCGTCGATTTCCGCTGGCGGCAGCAGCTTGCGCCGCGCTGGTCCGCCGTGTTCGAGTACGATCCCCGCCATAAGGAAATCGTCAGCACGTCCTGCGGGCAATCTGGTGGCGACGCGGCGGTAGCTGAGTTCCGCGGGCGACGCGCGATAGGATTCAGCGACGAGCGATGTGGCAAGGCTCGCCCGCTCGTCGATCGGGCGGCCGGCCAGTGGCGGTGGCAATCGGCTCAATTGAGAGGCGTCGATGCGGACTTCGACTTCCTGCGCGTTGCGCGTCGCTGCGTACAGTTTCTTCACGCTCCACGGTTCGAGTCGAGCGGAATCGACGAGTTCTGGAAACGACGCCGCGTCCGCCGCACTTTGAAATGCGCGGCCTAGTGCCTGGCTCACCAGCGCGCTGGCCGCGTCCTGAGACTCGGCCGGGTCCGGCGATTCGGCTACGATGACATCGGGTCGCCACGTGCGAATGGCCACGACCAGACGCCGCTCCAACTCCTCGAGTGCCTTGCCTTCGCCGCGCCGGTTCCAGTCATCGAGCACCTGACCGAGCGATTGCGCGAGCGCGTTGTGTGGGAAACGCCATTCGACCTCGGCCCGCGTACCGCCCGCCACGCTCACCGCATCCGCCAGGCGCGACTCCGAGTTCGACCGAGCGAAGTCGTCCCATTCTTGCCGGCTTGTGACCATCGCTAGGTCGGCCGAAAGATAACCCTGCTCGGCTCCAAGCTGGACGTGTGCCAGAAGCGGAGCGGAGATCGCCGAACCATGCACGGCCAGGAGAGCGGCCCGCTGGCCGCCGCGTCGTTGCACCTGCCACGTGCGGCCGCCGTCCTGTGTGGCCAGAATCGTTCCGAGTGCGCCAACCGCCCAACCGCGTTGTCGGTCGTGGAACCAAACCGCCTCAAGCGGCGCCGACACCCCGGTCGGCGACGTGCGCCAGGTTTGACCGGAGTCCGATGTCTGCAGCACCACGCTACCGGGGCGGCCCACGACCCAGACGGAACCGGCGATCGTGTGCATGCCGCGCCAATCGAAGATGGCTTGATACTGGTCCGGCATCCCGGCCGTGACCGCGCCCCAACTTGCGCCGCGGCTCGTGCTGCGCAGGATCACTCCGCCATCGGCCACGGCCCAGCCGGTGCCGTCGTTGCTGATTTTCACGCAACGGATGGTTCGGCCGCCGAGCGAGCCGACACTGACCGGCCGCACGCCGCGATCTTGCACCAGCGCTGTCGTGCCGCCGGTTCCCGCCAATATGCCACTTTCGTTCGTTGTAAAATAACCGGCCCACCACGCCGCCCCCACCGATCCGTTCGCCGGATGCCACAGCCGGCCGGCATTGTCCGAGCTGAATACGCCCGACGGATAAAACTCCGACGTCTCGCCCCATGCCCAACCCGATTTGGCGTTGAGAAACTGCACGCGATGGAACCGCGGAAACTGGTCCCAACTGAGCGGCTGCCAGCTCTGACCGCCGTCCCACGTGCCGAGCACCAACCCGCGACTGCCTGGGCTATACGGCAGCCCCTGGCCGCCCGCGGCCCATCCGGTCTTTTCGTCCGCAACCGAAACCGAGCGGAGATTGCACACGGTTCCGCTCGCCTGGAGTTGCCACGACTGGCCGCCATCTTCGGTGTGCCAGATCACGCCGCGATCGCCGACCGCCCAGCCGCACACGGCGTTGACGATGTAGTCGTCGTTGAGGCCGGCGTCATGGAGCGCGGGTTCCTCGTCTTCCGGGCAAATCTGTGAGCTAATACTG
>CAYNDW010000894.1:0-2889 GCA_964395375.1 uncultured Cytophagia bacterium | reverse complement strand
TTCCAGAGCTTCCTTGGCCGTGCCCGCCGTCTCGTTCCTTATCGTTACGCTATCGTTACGCAACGGGACGTCAGCCACGAGGCGCCTCCCGTGCCGGCAGGGTCCCGGCCGGTGACGGGCGCAACGTTCCGGGGCGGCTGCGGCTGAGGGGTGGCAGCGTTTCGGGGGGCACCGGGAGGGGGACGACCCCTTTGCCGGCTGTGGCCTGGGCCAGGCGCACGCTGTCACCGCTGGTGACGCAGACGTGGGCATGATGCAGCAGGCGGTCTACGGTCGCGGTTGCCAACGTCTTGGGCATCAGCTCGTCGAAGCCGGCCGGATGTAAATTCGAGCTCACGGCCACCGACCGGCGCTCGTAGGCGGCATCCACCAGGCGGTAGAACCCCTCGGCGGCGTCGGGGCTGACTGGCAGCAACCCGATGTCATCGACGACCACCAAGTCAGCGCGCAGGATGACCCGCACGGCCCTGGTCACAGAGTCGTCGGCGCGGTGCCGGCGCACCAGGATGCCCAGCCCTTCCAAACTGAACCAGGCGACCTTCAAGCCGGCCTCCACCGCCACCTGGCCGAGTGCCTCGAGGAAGAACGTCTTCCCCGTCCCCGAGGGCCCACACACCACCAAGTTCTCGTGGCGCTGCACCCACTCCAGCGTCTGCAGCGCCTGCTGCGTCGGCACGGGGATGGAGGAGAGCCGTGGCTCCCACGCGGCAAACGTCTTGCCGGTGGGGAAGCTGGCCATCGCGCGGCGGGTCGCCAGCGCCGACCGCTCCCGTCCACGCACTTCTTCCTGCAACAACACGCGCAGCACCTCCGCCGGTTCCCAGCGCTGGGCGCGCGCCGTCGCCAACACCCCCGGTGCGGCCTGCCGCAGGGAGGGTAAGCGCAGACGGCGCAGGAGTGCCTCGAGCTCTACCGGCAGGGGCGGGGGTGCGGGGGGCCCGGACGTCGTGGGCGCAGTGGCGGCCAGGGCGCCGGTGGGAGGGTCCAGCACGCTCATGGCCGTGTCTCCGCCAGCTCGCCGAGGTCGTCCAGCTCGTCCAGCTCGTCCAGTTCGATGCGCAGCACGCCAAAGCCACGCCAGCGGGCGGTGCTGCCCTGCAGCGTGTGCGCGTCGCTCGCCTGCTGGGCGGCGCCGGGTCTGGCCACCGCCTGGTGGCGCAGGATGCTGGCGACATCGTCCTCCCCGAAGCGTCCCAACTCGGCCGCCACCGCCAGCGCGGCGTCGACCGCACCAGCACTGTGCAGCTGCGCCAAGGCGACCGCCGTCGCCATCTTCGCCCGCACCCGCCCAGTCCCAGCCGCCGCGGCCACCTGCAACCAGTGCGCTGCGCCGGAGCCGAGCGCCAGAAACGCCGCGTCCTCCGCGCAACGCGCCCGTGGCACCCGCTGGAGCGGCCCAGCGGGTGGTGGCCCGAAGTGCGCCGGGTCGTGCCGCGGCTGTCCCGGCCGCGTCCGCAGATGGCGAGCGATCTCGGTCGGGCCATCGCGCCCGACATGCACGACGACAATCTCATCGCCGCGGTCGCTGTCCTGGTCGCGCACCCACACCACCTGTCCCGCATAGGCGTCCGGCACCGAGTACTCGCCACCCGAGAACTGCACCACCGGGATGGCGGCGCCGACCATGCGCGTGACGCCGAACGTCGTCGTGTAGGGCTGCGCCGGCAGCGGATGGAGGCGGCGCTGCTCGGCGGCGAGGCGCTCGTTCGGCGGGCAGCGCGTGGCCCGATGCGGCCGCGCGTTGACCTGGTCGCACCAGGCCACACACGCCGCACGGAGCTCGCCGAAGCACGCGTACTCGGGGCGCAGGTTCGCGTCCGTCGGGACGAGGTCCGCTTGCGCGATGCGGACCGTTGCCTCCGAGCCCCCCTTGCTCTGCGGGTCCGCCGGGATACAGGTGGCGATGGTCAGGCCGTAGTGGCGCCCGAAGGCCACCACCTCTGGGTGCCGCACCGGGACGCCAGCGATGTGCTCCAGCGTCACCGTCTTCTCGTTGTCCGTCAAGGCATAGGTCGGGACGCCGCCCAACCGCCGAAAGGTCGTGTCCAGGCAGGCCAACACACTCGGCAGGCGCTTGTCGCGGATGGGCAGCACCACCCGGTAGCGACTCCACGCCAGCCAGGCGCAGAACAGCCAGGTCGGCCGGTCCTCCACGCGTGGTCCGTCGCTGTAGTCCCACTGCAGCCACAGCCCCGGCTCCGGCAGCCATGGCCGAAACCGTCGTCGCTCCCCCCGTTGGTACGCCGCTTTGACCGCCGCCACCGCCCGCCGCGTCGTGCGCGCGGCGCCAGCGTACCCCAGCGCTTCGAGCTTGCGGTGTGCCACGTCGGCGCGCAGCTTGCCGTGGCTGCGCTCGACCCACTCCTCCACCTTCGGGAGATACGGGTCGACGCGTTGCGCCCGCACCGGCCGCAGCGCTGGCGCCCGGCCCTCGTCCCGCAACGTCACATAGCGCGCCACCGTGTGGTGGTCGCACCCCGCCAGTTCCGCCGCCAGGCGGAACGAACCACACAAGTCGTAGGCTTCCAAAATGTTCATGATCTCCTCGTCGGCTTTCATCGCTCTCCCTTAGCAGGTGCGGCCGCATCGTGGCGGCTCGGCTCCTTGAGGGAGAGCGCATTACCGGCATCGCCGGTCGTGACACTCGTGACACTCGTGACACAGACCGGGGAGATTTCGTCGCCGTGGATGGGGAATTCTGGTGGCCGTCAGCGGGGAGATCCGTGGCCGCCTATGGGGAGTTTCTCATGGCCGCCGACACTTAGAGGGCCGGAGGTAACCCGCCGCGGCGTGGTGAGCACGCCGTACATGGAGCACTTCATGCAGCGGTTTTACTTTTGGCAGTCCCGCATCGCTCTACCAGACGGCTAGCAGTGCCTCTCAGATAGG
>CAYNDW010000893.1:0-2907 GCA_964395375.1 uncultured Cytophagia bacterium | reverse complement strand
ACAATCGCCGAACTCGTGAATGTGAAAACCATGATCGCCGGCGGGTACGTTGGAAAGATTCGCGACGACGCGCACGCCGCCTTCAACTTTTGTAAACGTGATCACGCCGCTCGCGGTGTTGCCTTGGGTCGGCGATAATACGGCAACGGCTTTATTGGCCGCCATCATCTCGGCTTTGGCGTGCTGCTCATGTTGCGCGCACGCGCTCGTGATCCACAGGCTCGCGGCGAAGAGCGCGATCATTCCGTGATTGCGTTTGGATTTCATAATTGAAGTTCTCCTGATAAGATAGTTTGTTGAAAAAAAATGTTCATCCAGTGGATAAAAGCGGCCAACGGTTGGCCGCTTTTATCCGCTGGAATTTCTTTTTGGTTGCGGCTCGTCTGCGTTGTGTTTTCAATCGGCAAAAAATCCGCGCACCTTTGACGAGCATGACGCTTTGTTGCAAACAACGCCGGATAACATACATACTTTTCCTTCGATTGTCAACGTTGGCAAGCCCAAGCGCGGTTAACATTTGCTCACACCGGATAAACCGCTTGCATTTCGGATTTTTTTTAATAGATTGCCGCCAATTCAAAGAATCAAGGTTTGCCGGAGAGCGCAGATGAACGAACGCGTTGTTGAGATTTTAGCATACATCATGACCGAGATGGGCGGCAATCAATCGCAGCCGGATAAGTTGGAAATTATTTCCCGCGATCTCTTGCAACGCGGTTATTCGCAACATGAAATCAGCTTTGCGTTCTCGTGGCTCTTCGAACGTTACAACGGTGAGAGCGAAGAGCTCATGCAGAACACGGGCGCCACGCTCACCGCTTCTTTTCGTGTTCTGCACGAGGCCGAGCGCATGGTGATCGCGCGCGAGGCGTATGGTTATCTGTTGCAACTCAAGCAACTGCGCCTGCTCAACGATATTCAAATCGAATTTGTGATCGAGCGCGCGATGATGTCGGGTCTGCACCGCGTGAGTGAAGCCGAGGTGAAAACGCTCGCCGCCGCGGCATTGTTCAATTCCGAAAGCGCCTCGGCCAATGCGAATCCGTTTTTCTTTCTCGACGAAACCAAAACCATTCATTGATAGGCTCGGAACGCCTGGTTCATACGCGCCCGCCCGGTCTGGCCTATTCCAACCTTTTTATCATCCTTCGGCCAAACGGAAACGGGCGGAGCACCGCGCCGGTTTTCGGCTTGCCTCGGCTGGAAAATTTTTCGTTGCACATTTAGACCGCAGAAGCTTATGAAAAGAATTTTTGCCGTTCATGCCGCTTTTCTTCTGTTGTTGATTTCGGAAGTTTTTTCTCAAAGCAAAAGCACTTTTCATTATCCTTTGAATGACGGCGATTTGTGGGAATATTGGGAGGGGCCACCATTATTTATCCACCAACAGCGCAGAGTCGTTGGGGATTCCATTTTGTCGAATGGCAAAGTTTACAAGGCTATTAAAATATCCGGCGTTTTGAGTTCGGGTTTTTTGTTCCAACGCCTAGATGATCAAAGTGTATTTCAGGCAATGCCTAGATTCGTTCCGCCAGACTCGACGGCATACGATGAGTTTTTGTTGTATAAGCTTGAGGTAGAAATAGGTGATACTTGGGCGTACCCGGGATATGGCTATGACGGCTTTATTGCAGACTCCGGTTTTGTTCGATTGGAAGAATTTGGAATACAGGATTTCGGGGGTCGTGACTGGAGAAGCATGGTGCTTGGGAGCTATACGCTGCCCGATACCGCCGCTTGGTCTTACTCCGATGTGATCTTGCTGGATAGCATCGGCGTTTCTTTTGACGTTTACGAAGGCGGCCATTTTCAATTGCGAGGTGCCATTATTGACGGTCGTCAGTTCGGCACTATTACATCTTCTGTAGACGAACAAAACACTGAATCAAGTAATTCCGTTTCACCCGTGGTAGACTTCAAAATTTATCCAAACCCTGTTGTGTCAGAAACGCATGTGCAGTTCTATCTTCTATCCGCTAGTGCTATATCCGTGCGCGTCTTTGATGTGAACGGCAGAATGATCAAAGAACTGAGCCAAGGATTTCGCGCGGCAGGAGAGCACAACGTTGCTTGGGACGGCCGCGATCATCTCGGACGTGACGTAGCAAGCGGAACCTATTTTTCCGAAATTCGTTTTTCAGAAGAACGTAAAGTGGCGAAAATGATGTTGGTGCGATAAGGCTAACTCAGCTTTCGCGGTTTGAATTGAAAGAAAAAAAAGAATCATTGGTATTTGAAATCATGGCCAAAGCATTAGTCATCGTTGAATCCGTTGCAAAGACCAAAACCATCGGCAAGTTTTTGGGGAAAGATTTCACCGTCAAATCCTCGGTGGGGCATGTTAAAGACCTCCCCAAACAACGGCTCGGCGTTGCGTTAGAAGACGGCTTCGAGCCGGAATACATCACCATTCGCGGCAAAGGAAAAATTCTCACCGATCTGCGCAAAACCGCGGGCAACGTCGATACCGTGTATATTGCCACCGACCCGGACCGTGAAGGCGAGGCGATTGCTCATCATCTTGCGGAAGAAATCGGCGAACACAATGAGAACATCATCCGCGTGATGTTCAACGAGATCACCGAGAGCGCGGTGAAACAGGCGCTCGAGCATCCGATGAAGATCAATGCGCATCTCGTGGACGCGCAAAAGGCGCGGCGCGTGGTTGATCGGCTCGTGGGCTATCAAGTCAGCCCGATTTTGTGGCGCACGATTTATCGCGGCCTCAGCGCGGGACGTGTGCAGTCCGTGGCGTTGCGATTGATTTGCGAACGCGAGGCCTTGATTGACGCCTTCATTCCCGAAGAGTATTGGAGCATCGACGTTGAGTTGAAGGGCAAGAAGACCGCGCCGTTTCTGGCGAGTTTGGTGAAGATCGGCGAAGCGAAGCCCGAGATTCACACGGAG
>CAYNDW010000892.1:0-2911 GCA_964395375.1 uncultured Cytophagia bacterium | reverse complement strand
ACCTGCTCGAAGAGAAGCTGAAAAAGAAATCCGGCAATCTCATGCAAGCCATCAAGGAGATTGCGGTGGAAAAGGATTTGGAGATTTCGCCGTATTTGTTGTGATCGTTCGTAGTAGCGCCTTCAGGCGCAGGCTGCATTGAGCAAGAGGTTTCTTGAATTTTGATTTTCAAAATTCGGCAGTCGCCCTTTAAACATGTCATTCAGAAGGAATCCTTTTAAGCACTCTGCGCCATCTCCAGTGCCTAAAAAGATTCCTTCTGAATGACACGCCGTAGGATGCTTTGTCAAACTAAAATACATCATATGCTCAAAAACTTATTCTGCCGCCACGCCATTTTCGTCACGAGCCTTCTTTTTCAACTCGTTGGAACCAACCGTGCCTCCGCGCAGTTCTTCGATCCCAGCTCGGGACTCATTCTCGGCGTGTTGCGCGAGATTTCGTTCAAGCATCAGCTTGGGTTGGAAGAACAGCGCCGGCAGACCGCGCAGATGGTGCAGCAGGTCAAGCAATTCTATGACACGTACACGCTGCTGCGCCGCGACCTTGAGTTCACGCAGAGTTTGTATCAAGACATGCAGGCCGTGAAGAATTTAGATTTGAGCAATAGCTATGCGGTCTCGAACTTTGTCATCAATGCGGACCGCTTGACCTATTGGCTGCCGAGCACGACTTCCGATCTCACACGCACCACGATGGACGCGCAAGCGTTGCTCGGCAATGCCGACGAATTGCAGCGCGCGTACGAGAGCTTCGCGCTTTCGACGAAGGAAGATGAAATCCCCGACGATCTTGAAGCGCGGCGGCACAATGCGTTGCGCGGCGAGGAGGTGTTCTCGCAAGCGATGCTGGAATACGCAGTGAAGAGCCAAGTGCTCGCGCGCACGTATGACTCGCTCGCGGTGGAATTGCATCAGCAAGTGATCAACAACAAAAATAAATACACCGAAGCTGAGCGCACGCAGCTCTTGCTCGAAGCGGTGAAGCTGCGCGAGCTGTCCAATACGCATTATGAAAAGTATCTCAAACTCTCGCAAGAAGCGCACACGAACGAACTGAACATGTTCGACCGCAAGCTCGATTATATCTCCAAACGTTTCGATTGGAAAACCCTGCGCTCGCAAGCAAACAAGACTTCGAAAATTCGCTACGGCTTTTTTGATATAAGTCGCGCGACAACGGAATGAAGGCAATGGATTGATGGATAGTTGGATTGGTGGAGTAATGGATTTTTGGATTGATGCGCTATATGGCGCTATCGCCCCAACAATTCAACAATCCAGGAATCCATCAATCCAAAAATCCAAAAATCCACCAATCCAAGCACGGAAACTACATCATGCTCGAAATTTTCTTCAGTCAAATCTTTTTCGATTCCGTTCATCAGATGGTGGATTACGTCGTGACCATTTCGACGTACATCTTCACGGTGGGCATGATCTTCTACGTGCTCGCGATGGTGCTGCGGCTCACCAACGGGCGGGAGAACGCGGATCAGTTTTACCATTTGCTGTTCGTGGCCGGCACGGCCATCGGCTTGGCAACGTATAAGATTTGGGCGGTGTGGCTCGGCAAGCTCTTCGTGTTCATGGCGCGCGCGATCTTCGATCTTGAATCCGATAACTTGATGGCGGAATATCTCGGCGCGTTCTTCGCGGACGAGAACGGCGGGGTGAAGCTCTCGCTCTTCAATTTGATGAGCCTCGAATCGCTGTCTTCGCTGTCGTATTTGCTGGTGATGATTGTGTACGAGATCTTCGTCATCATTCAAGTGATCGTGCAAATCTTTTTCTATATTCTCGGACCGATTGCGATTGTGATCTCGCTCTTCCCGCAGTTTCACGACGTGTTCAAAATTTGGCTCTCGAACTTTTGCTCGGTGAATTTTTGGTCGGTGCTTGTGGCCATTCTTTTTCGTTTGATGAAAACCATTACGACCGCTCCGGCGTTTAAGCAAGCGGTTGCGAGCGGCGACAAAGGCGTGCTGTGGGACACGTTCATTCTCGGCGTGCTCATCGCGATCTGCATCATTCTCATTCCCAAAATTGCCGCGGCGATTTTCAAAGGCTCGACGAGCGCGGACTTGGGCACGTATGGCGTGGCGGCAACGGCCGGCGTGGTGATTTCAACGGTGTGGAAGAACATGAAGAACTATTCGAAAGTGGCGACGCACAACGTGACCTCACGCGCGGGCGATACAGTGATTGCGGGCGCGAATGCGCTCATGGCGAGTCCGGCCGCGGAGGCCACGCGCGCGATGGTGGGCAACATAACAAACGGCGAAGCGCAGATAGCGACATGGCCGTTCGGAGGGGCGAGACAAGCCGCGCCGGGCGCGGGCGATATGCAGGGATGAAGTGTATTTATCCGCTGGGCGAGACGTCCATCTTCCTGTCATTCAGGAGGAATCTTTTTAAGCACTGGGCAGTCTCTCCAGCGAGTAAAAGGATTCCTTCTGAATGACAAATCAAAAAAATTGCTTCAATAAGGACATCGAAGAAAAAAGGCTGAAGGGAAAACCATGCGAACCAATCCCGAATACTATGAGTTCTACGGCGAGGTGATCAAGAGCAATATTTTTCTAAAACGGCTCGTGATCGCATTGGTCGCCGTCAATATCGTCGTCATTGCGCTGGCCTATCTCGGTTTCACGCGGCCGGTGGAAACTTACATCGTCAAAGACGGACGCGCGTTTGCGGCTTCGCCTTATGAGTACGTGCGGTCGGTCTACGAGGTCCGGCAGTTCGCGCTGGAGTTTTCGAAGAACCTACTCGAATTTAACCGCGACAATTTTAACGACCGCGTAAAATCCGCGCTGCAAATGTGCTCGACGGAGTTGGAAGTGCTCATGTACAACACCATCAAGACTTCCGACATCCCGCGTTTGGTGGAGAGCACGCAAGGAACGATC
>CAYNDW010000891.1:0-2912 GCA_964395375.1 uncultured Cytophagia bacterium | reverse complement strand
GGTATGCCGCGGCGCATCGGCAACGCCGGCAACTTTCTGCCGTGCGCGGCGCGGACACGGAAGCGGAAATCACGCGGCAAGCGGCCGAGCTAACCGTGGCCGTGCAGCGTTATCTCGAGCTTAAAGAAAACGCGAGTCTCAAGCTCATGGCCGGCACGCCGGTGCTCTTGCAGCTCATGGCTATTCTGTGGAAGGAGAATGGCAACCTGCCGCCCGGCCGCGCCACGCTGTATGCGAAGTGCATCGACTATTTGCTCGATCAACGCGACCACGAAAAAGATTTGCCGCCACCGTTGCCCGCAGACGACGCGAAAAATGTTTTGCGGCCCCTGTGTTTGTGGATGCAGGAAAATAAGATCGACGAAGTGGCGAAACCGGAATTGTTCGCGCGCATGAAAGACCGGCTCGAAGAAGTGAAGCCCGGTACGAGCTTGCAAAAGTTCGTGGCGCATCTCTGCGAGCGCGCCGGCCTCATCCAAACCTTTGGTGACAACGGCTATATTTTCCGCCACAAATCCTTTCGCGAGTTTTTGGCCGCGGAAGCGCTCGCCGATGAAATCCGCCGCAATCCCGAGCGCGCGCAGGTGCTCGTGGATAATTTTCACGAGAGCTGGTGGCGAGAAACTATCTTGTTCGCGCTCAGCCTGCCCACGCCCGTAATCTTCTCGGATTTCATCGCGCGATATTTGAAGGATGAAGGCAACGCCTCGGCTTTTCCGCCTTTGTTGGAAAGTGTCATGCGCGAGGCTCGCATTAAATTCATTACAGAGTTTGAAAAGTTCCTGCTCGACCAGCGCCACCATTGGCAAAAGCGCTACAACGCCCTCGAATGCCTGCGCCTCATCGCTTCCGAGCCTGCGAAAACGCTGGTTAAAAATGTGTGGGAGCAAGAAAAGAAAGAAATGCGCCTGAAGCAAAAGGCCGAGGAGATGCTGATCGCGTGGAAGCTGCATCGGGTGGAGCCTTCAGCCGTTAGCTTTCAGCGTGGCGAGGCCGGCGCAAAGAGCTTTCGCAACCCGTTTGAGTTGGAAGCGGAATATATTTTCATCAAAAGCGGCACGTACCAATACTCCGTCACCAAAAAAGACGTGACCGTGCCTGATCTCTACTTTGCCAAATACCCGGTGACGAACAAGCGCTATCGCAGGTTCATAGATTTTTTGAAAGGGGAAGAAGAGGTGGCGTTGCGCCAGTTCGCCGAGAGCTTGCGCGCCAAAGCAAAGAAGGATGAGGATTTCAAAAAGTACCTGAGCAAAAACCCGAAAGATTGGGCCGGCTTAATGCGCTCGGAAAATGACGATGACAAACGCTTCAACGGCGAAGACCAGCCCGTGGTCGGTGTGACCTGGTTCGCTGCGATGGCGTATGCGCATTGGCTCAATGAGTTGCAACGATCCACGAGCCACAATCAACAATCAACGCGAGTCTTTAAATTACCAACCGAGATGGAATGGGAATGGGCCGCGAGCGGTGGCGCGCGCATATATCCCTGGGGCAAAGACGATCCCGATGACAAGCGCGCGAATTACGGCAGCAACGTCGGGCAAACCACGCCGGTGGGCAACTACCCAAGCGGCGCGACGCCCGAAGGGTTGATGGACATGGCGGGGAATGTGTGGGAATGGTGTGAGAATTTGTATGGCGAAGGAGCGTATACTCCGGAGGCGCGCGCTCTGCGCGGTGGTTCGTGGGACTATACCACAGACGATCTGCCGTGCGCCGCTCGCGACTACAACCATCCCGACAGTCAATGGAACGTCCTTGGTTTTCGGTTGGTTGCTGCCGGCCAGTCCCTTTTTTGAGACTCTGAAACTCTGACCATCTGTTACTCGGAGTTTTTGTATTTGATTTGGCTTTTGATTTGGCTCTTAGTAGAGCGAGCGCTAGCGAGCGACCTCGAAAATTTTTTTAAAAAAAGGAGGCCTAGCATGGCAACAACAGCACAAGAGTTTTTGGTGATCAAGCGCGGTTACGATTTTTCAAAATGGCTCTTGCAACATACCGGAAAATTTCCTAAAAGCTACCGCTTCAGCGTGGCGGCGAAATTGGAAAACGGCGCGCTTGATTTCATCGAGCTCACCACCGTCGCCAACATGCGCAAAGATAAAGTGCCGCTGTTGGCCAAGGCCGACGAAGCATTGGCGCGGCTGCGGCTCTTGTTTCGCCTGAGCTATGAAATGCGCTTCATCAATTTGAATTCCTATGAGCATGGCAGCAAACTGATGAATGAAATGGGCCGTTTGCTCGGTGGATGGCTCAAAAAGCCCGGCGCGGCATCGACACAGTAATTCCGCACAGTGCCGCATGGCTAGGCAATTCCCCCCTTGAGGGGGGCCAGGGGGGTGTTGCTCTGCATCGGTATGAATTTAATTTTATCGTCGCCCTCAAGAACACCCCCCTAACCCCCCTCAAGGGGGGAATTTACATACAGACTTGGCCGCTGGCCAAGCGGAGAAGAGCCTACCGGAGGCGCGCGCTCTGCGCGGTGGTTCGTGGAACAATACCACAGACAATCTGCCGTGCGCCGCTCGCAACAACAACCATCCCGACAATCAATGGAACAACAATGGTTTTCGGTTGGTTGCTGCCGGCCAATCATGCCCAATACAAGCGATCGGCCAGTGCCCGATCCTGATGCTCCGGTTTTACGGAACCGGAGACTGGCGTTCGGGCATGACATGCGGCTCTTCTTCCGGCAGCGAATCTCTGCCCTAGCAGCGGAGTAAGCTCAAACACACAAACCGGCAGGCTGCTTTAGTAGCGCGTCGAACGAGCAGCCTGCGTCATTTTGAAAGCGTCTTCAGAAATTCCCCCCTTGAGGGGGGCCAGGGGGGTGTTTTCTGAGGCGTGCACGATGCAGAGAAGCCCCCCCCCACCCCCCCCCAACCCCGGCTTTTTTAGTGAAAAACGAA
>CAYNDW010000890.1:0-2914 GCA_964395375.1 uncultured Cytophagia bacterium | reverse complement strand
GGTTTGCGCAGCGTTGACGTTCGCGCGATCGCGCAAGATCGCGACGGCGAAATTTGGATCGGCACGGCGGAAGGTTTGTATTTTCTTTTTTCCGGCATTGCGCGCGAACGCATTTGCACGAACCTCGACGGCACTTTGAGTTGTTTGATCAACGAAAACGTGCGCATGGTGAAAGTCGATCCGGCGAATAACAAATGGGTGGGCACGAGCGCCGGCATTTCCGTGCTCTCGGGTTTGGATAATATTTCTTTCGCCGCGATCACGGTGGGCAACAGCGCGCTCGTTTCGAATACGATCACCGATCTCGCCTTCAATCGCAAAAACGGCGACGTGTGGATTGCCACGACGAACGGCATTTCGCGTTTGCGCACTTCCTTCACCCAACCGCGCGAAGATCTGAGCGCGTTGAGCGGTTTTCCCAATCCGTTTATGATCGAAAGCGAAAGCAGCCGCTTTGTGATCAACAATCTTTCCGCGAATAGCACGGTGAAAATTTACGGCATCGATGGCCGCTTGCATCGCACGTTTCGCCGCGAAGAAGTGCCGGGCGCGCAAGTGGTGTGGAATGGCAAGGACGACAACGGCGCATATGTGCCGAGCGGCGTTTATCTGTTCGTCGCGTTTATCGCGGAAACCGGCGCGAGCGCTGTGGGCAAGGTCGCAGTGGTGCGACGCTAATTCCTCTCACTGTGTCATTCCGCAGGAATCTTTTTAAGTTCTGGCGACAATGTCCAGTGCTAAAAAAGATTCCTGCGGAATGACAGCAGAAGATGAAGCGCGACCATATATCGACGAGTTACGAATACGTATGTTTTTCTGATGCGCTGTCTCAACGCTAGACAGCGCGTCCGCGCTTCTTTTATGCGCTGCAAGAAAAAGCTTTGCACTCGTTCCAACCTTTGGCAAACGTTACCGGCACGCACGCCAATAAATTCAATTCTAAAATTGCTTCCCTTTAGCACAAAAAACTTGTCATCATGTTAAGGCCAACTCACAAACCAATTGTTGCGTATCTGTTGGAAGGCATGGCCTTTGCCGGCTTTAAAGCGATTGCCGTAACGCGTGAGGCCAGGGCCGTCATGAAGGAGACGGCATAGATGTTACAAAAACTTTCGCTGTTTGATTATGCATTGGTGGATCGCGTTGAACTCGAACTGGGCGAGGGGCTGAATCTCATCACGGGCGAAACCGGCGCGGGCAAATCCATTCTCGTCGGCGCGATTGCCGCTTTGCTCGGCGAAAAGGCCGCGTTCAATGCCGCGCGCGAAGACGCGAAGAAAGCCGTGGTGGAAGGGCTCTTTCTCAAGTGCGGCATTCCGGCGATAAAACGCTTGCTGCAAGCGCATGAAATCGAAACCGGCGCGGATCACAGCCTGCTCATTCGCCGCGAGTTTCATCCCACGGGTCGCAGCCGCGCGTTTATCAATGATACGCCCGTGCCCGCCGCGGTCTTGGATGAACTCGCCGAACATCTTGCCGATCTGCACGGGCAACATGAGCATCAATCACTTTTGCGGCCACGCACGCACCTAGATTATCTCGATACCTTCGCGGACCTCGGCGATTTGCGCGCGATTGTGACAACGGCTTATGAAAGCGTGCAGACCTGGCGGCAGCGCTGTGAAGAATTGCTGGCGCGGCATACGGAAAGCCGGACGCGCCATGATTTTGAACTCTTCCAACTGCAAGAGCTCAAACAAGTCCAGCCGCAGCTTGGCGAAGAAGAGGCGCTGGAAGCCGAGGCAAAATTATTGGGCAACGCCGCGCGGCGTTTGGAGCTTTCCGGCAAGATCGGGCTTCTGCTGTATGAAGGCGAGCATGCCGTGCAAGCGCAGCTTAAAATTGCCTTCGAAGCATTAAATGAGCTAACTCTGCTCGATCCGAGTTTGCAAAACCTGGTCAATGACTGTAAATCTACCGAGACGGTTTTGCGAGAAGTGGGGCAGGAGGTGCAGCGGTATCACGGCGGCATCGCGTTGAATGAGCAGCGGCACGAGCAGGTGCGTCAGCGTTTGGTCAGTCTGCAAAAGCTCAAACGCAAATATGGCGGCAGCCTCGTGGAAGTTTTGCGGCGTTGGGAGGAACTGGAAAACTCGCTGGCGCAACTGGAAAATTTCGATGCGGCTTTGGCCGAGCTGCAAAAAAATCTCGGCGAGGCCGAGGCGAAATTCGCCGAGCATGCGCGCAAGCTTTCCCAGCAACGGCAAACCGCGGCGAAACAACTTGAACAAGCGGTGCCGGAAGTTTTAGCCGAGTTGGGGTTGCAAGGCACGGTGTTTCAAGTGAAGATCGAGCAGCAACCGCAAGCCGAGGGGTTTGTGTTTATCAAAGATCAGCCCGTGAAAGCCGGACGCAGCGGCATCGATCAAGTCGAGTTTTATCTCTCGACGAATAAAGGTCTCGCGCCCGGTCCGCTGGCCAAGGTTGCTTCCGGCGGCGAAATTTCGCGCATCATGCTCGCGCTGAAATCCATCAATGCCGAGCGCGACGAGATTCCGGTTTTGGTGTTTGATGAAATCGATAGCGGCGTCTCGGGCCGCGTGGCGCAGGCGGTTGGGCGCAGATTGCAGAAGCTGGCCGAATCGCATCAAATTCTCTGCATCTCGCATCTGCCGCAAATTGCCAGCGCCGGGCGTTATCATTTCTTGGTTGAAAAAACGGCGACCAACGGACGCACGGCGACCACGGTGCGACGATTGACGAAAGCAGAGCGGCCGCTGGCAATCGCCAAACTTTTAGGCGGCGAAAAGATTTCGGAAACGCATTTGAAAAGCGCGGAAGAACTGTTGGCCGAAGCCGGAAATGGTTAGAAGCGCCGCTTTAATTTTCCCTGATCTTCAAACGAGAATTGGCGCGAGCTAAGAATTGGCGTTTACGCGCGGCTGAGCAAGAACGGGGAGAGTATTAGAATTTA
>CAYNDW010000889.1:0-2918 GCA_964395375.1 uncultured Cytophagia bacterium | reverse complement strand
GCCAGTGAAATTTCAAATTTTTTCAAAGAACCGCTTCAAACGACTAAAGTCTTACCAAAATTCATGGTTTCTGGACGCCGCGAATCTTATTGATGGGTACAAAGAAGAAAATCATTGCGATTGGAAAGGAAGCATACGCACTACAAAAGGATTTTTTGGATTGGAATAAAAGAGCGGCAAATTTTTTCTTGCATCCGCATTATAAAATTGACATCGAGCAAAATGAAATTTTGGTTTATACGCATTTCACAGATAACATGCGTTACTCCGTGAGCAGCATGAATAATTTAATGACCTTGCTGATAGACAATTATAGCAAAATATACAATGGCTATGAGAGCCAACTGAACTTTTTAATCGCCATTGTATCATTCGTACTTTCCATTGTCGGGTTGGGCATCTCTCTTTATCCTCTTTTTCTGACTGAAGATTTTAATACCGTGCTTAATCGCTCAAAAGTCACTCAGAAGATCGAGGTAATAGAAGCGAAATTAGACAGCATCAGTTTCCAAATGATTACAAAGTTTAAGGCAGATTCCATACATAATGCGGTTCATTTGAGCAAAGAGAGAAAAGCACCGCCTTTAAAAAAGAAGAAATGATAATTGTTTAGTAATTCAGACCTACACTTCAGATGAACGGCGTTAGTTTGTTTTTGAGCCATTGAAATACTCCCTGCGGTAGACTAAAAACGTTTGGCATTCTGTAAACAAAAATGAGCCTCACCGCTTTCGCACAAATCAAACAACTCGTGCAAGCCTCTCTTCAATGGGAAGAGCTTGTCGCGGCGTGGCAAAAGGAGCCGAACCTCGCGATTAAAAATGCTGCGGGTTCGTTGGCTTCTATTATTATAACTCTGCTGCGCGAACATGAGCACGCGCCGGTGCTTTGCCTCGTGCCGCATCTCGATCAAGCCGAGCGTTTGCGCGAGGAAATGTTCGATCTGCTCGGCTCGACTTCGGTGTTTCATTTTCCGCCGTCGAAGATTATGCCGTGGGGCCATCGCGATGCGCCAACGGTTTCGCAGCAAATGGAAGTCGTCGAAGCATTGCTCGGGTTTCGCGGCTCATCGCAGACAAATGGCGCGGCGAACTCTGCCCCGATGATTATCGCCACGCCCAAAGCATTGCTCGCGCCGATTGTCTCCTCGGATTTTTTGCAAGCACGCAAACTCGCTCTGCGCGTGGGCGATGAAATTCCATTCGACACGCTGCTCAATCAACTCGTTGAAATGGGTTTCGAGCGCCAGCCCGTGGTTGAGTTGCAAGGCGAGATGAGTGTGCGCGGCGGCATTGTTGATCTCTTTCCTTTTTCGCGCGGCATTCCGATTCGGTTCGAATTTTGGGGCGACAAGATCGAGTCCATTCGCGAGTTCGATCCGACCACGCAGCGTTCCGAGCAAGAACTGGCAGCGATCACGCTCTTTCCACAAATCATTGACGAAGAAGATTCAAAATCAAAAAACAAAAAACACGGCGAAAAGACGACCACGCTGCTCAACTACTTCCCCGAAAATACTCTCGTCTGCATTCTCAAACCCGAACAAATCATCGCCGCGCTTGAGCATTCTAAAAAAGAAGAAGACGTTGAGATCGCGTCGCAAGATTTGGAAGATTTCGACAGCGAAGGCGAAGCGCTCTGGCAATCTCTCCTCAAACGCTTCGAACGTTTTCGCCGCGTGACCTTCACACAATTCCGTCACGATGAGGGGCACGCGCTCGACTTTCACGCGCAGCCGCAACCCTCGTTGCACGGCGATCTCAAAGCGCTGCGACAAGAGTTGGAAAAGAGCGAAGAGCGATGGGCGAAAGGCGATGGGCGCGCCCTTCACCCTTCGCTCTTCACTCTTCACCCTAAATTGTTCTTCGTGTGCGAATCCGCCTCGCATGCCGAGCGGCTCTCCGACTTGTTTGCCGAAACCGAGCTGGCGCAATTTAATATCGAGCTGATCACGGGCAATCTCAATCACGGTTTTGTGTGGAATGATCTCGGACTCGCGGTTTATACTGATCACGAATTTTACGGACGCACGCGCCGACCGCAGCGCAAGCGTCGTTATAAAGACGGCCTCACGTTTCGCCAACTCAAAACACTTTCGCGCGGCGATTACGTCGTGCATATCGATCACGGCATTGGTGTGTATCAAGGCTTGTTGAAGATCAAAACCGGCGAGCACGAGCGGGAATGTTTGGTCATCCATTATCAAGATAATGACAAGCTCTACGTTCCGCTCGAAAAGATGGACTGCGTGCAAAAGTATACCTCGCGCGAATCCATGGTTCCGAAAATTCATCGGCTCGGTTCGCTCGATTGGGAGCGGCTCAAAACGCGCACGAAGAAACGCATCAAAGACATTGCGAAGGATTTGATCGCGCTCTATGCCGCGCGCAAAGCGCAAAAAGGTTTCGCGTTTTCGCAAGATACGCTTTGGCAAAAGGAGCTTGAAGCTTCGTTTGAATACGAAGAAACGCCCGATCAAACCAAAGCTATCGAAGAAGTGAAGCTCGACATGGAAAGTGAGAAGCCGATGGATCGCCTCGTGTGCGGCGACGTTGGCTTTGGCAAAACCGAGGTGGCGATTCGCGCGGCATTCAAAGCCGTGCAAGATGGCAAGCAAGCCGCGATTCTCGTTCCGACCACGCTACTCGCCGAGCAGCATTTCAACACGTTTCGCCAACGCCTCTCGCGCTATCCCGTGAAGGTCGAAATGCTCTCGCGCTTCCGCAGTCGCGCGGAGCAATTGCGCACGCTCGAACTGCTCAAAGCCGGCGAAGTCGATGTCGTCATCGGCACGCATCGTTTGTTCTCGAAAGACGTCGCGTTCAAAGACCTCGGCCTCATCGTCATCGATGAAGAGCAGCGTTTCGGCGTTCGCCATAAAGAGCGTTTGAAGAGTATAAAGGTCAATGCGGACGTGC
>CAYNDW010000888.1:1735-2920 GCA_964395375.1 uncultured Cytophagia bacterium | reverse complement strand
CATTGGATCCCCCCCTGGGCCCCCCAGGCCCCCCGGGCCCCCCCCGCCCACCCGTGGGGGGGGGGTAATCTCTTCTTGTCTCAGACTTGCAGGCCATCGAAGCGCTGCTGTGCGAAATGGATTTCCCGAAGCCGGGCCGACCCGGAGAGGCATCACTCCGTAAACAGCGTGGGCCGCAGATTTCCAATCCACGAGGGATGATGTCCCTTGCCGCTCTTATCCGAAATATCCGTCGGGGTGGGATTGAGATTGAGATACCAAATGTTCGTTACTCCGGCAGCCGTCGACTGGGGCGTGGTGATTTCACTTTGGATCTCCACCAGCGAGAGGTTCATTGAGTAGACTTGAATCCCGCGCAGGATGCCGTTCCAGACCTCATTCCCCGGGGCCCATGGTGCATCCCCCCATGTAAGAGCGGGGGAGGGCGGATTGGTGTTCCCATAATTCGTGGGAGATACATGCATGATCACCTTGCTGGTATTGGGCAGATCCCAATAAAACGCGGTGTGTTTACCGAAGCTATCTGCCCACGCCACAAGGGCCTGCGTGTACCAGCGGTCGTACGTTACAAGCTCTGAACTCACAAAGTCTCCACCCCTATCCGTCGCAATCTCCCATTTGTGGGTCGAAACGTCAGGGAAGTTTGGATATGGATGAGCGCCATAATAGGTATTGGAGTTGCCTTGGTCCCATAGAAAGGTGCCAAAATTCCCGTTGCCGTCGTCATTACCCCAAAAGAACGCAGTGTAATATTGGTTCTGCTGACGGGGATAGGCCTTCCAGATGTAGGTCGCTGGATAGATTGCAAGTGGGTTCGTGAACTTGAATCGTATGGTCTGGCCGTCTGGGACCGCTGCCGACCCGGGAAAGTCCAGGCCGGTGCCTGACGTGGTTCCACCGGCGCCGGTGGTAAAGGACCAGCTGAAGGTGCTCAGCAGCGCATTGCCGGCGAGATCTTTGATGCCGGTCGTGAGTGTCCCCGTGTAGAGGGTTGATGGGGCCCACGACGTCGAGGGAGCGAACATCGCGGTCGTACCGGTGACAGTAATGGCACCAGTAACCGGTGGGTTGATCGTAAAGGTCGCAGCCGTAACGGTCGCCGGATTCACTGGCTCACTGAAGGTCGCCGTGAGGGCGGAGGACGTTGATACGTTGATGGCGCCGTTGGTGGGAGTTGTCGCACTA
>CAYNDW010000888.1:0-1725 GCA_964395375.1 uncultured Cytophagia bacterium | reverse complement strand
GGGAGCTGCTGCTACTACCAACCTCCGTAGTTCCCGTCCCGGGCGAATTCCCTTCACAGGAAAGAAGTACCGAGGCAGCGATGAGCCCCAATGTGGCGTACGATATGCGATAACAAAATGAATCCACACTAGTCCTTTGCTTGAAGCACAAGAAGTCTTTATCGCGAAAAAACGATGGGACATTTACTGTACAACGAAAACAAACTTGAGGTCTATCCCCTTTCAGAGTCAGTCCTGTGAGATGCACCGCGGTTGTACGGAGGTCACATCTTCGGCTCATACTGCGTATGTATTTCAAGCCGCTAGAAAAAGTTGAGGAGCGGCGAGTATGTCTCTGTTTTGAGAGAGGGAAGGTCACGATGAAGAGTTTCCTACGTGTTTGACGAGTTCGGAGTCTACTGTGAGCTTTGAAGTAAGCCGAGTGGCACTCGCGAACCAGATGTGCAAGTGGTGGGGATGGCGAATCAGTATTAAGATTGCACCTGCCCATTTGAAAGGAGGGCCTGGCCCTCATGGACGGCCCTACTTCGCCAACCACTCTTGATGGGATTGTCGCTGCCCAAGGTAGCCCAAGTACCTGCCTCCTATTTTATTTTACTCGATGCGTCTCCAGACGGGGAGAGGCATCACTCCGTAAACAGCGTCGGTCGTTTATTCCCGACCCACGAGGGATGATGCCCCTTGCCGCTCTTATCCAAGATGTCGTCCGGGGTGGGATTGAGATTGAGATACCAGATGTGTGCCGCGCCCGCTGGGGTGGAGAGTGGCGACACGATTTCCCTCAAAATATCGGACTCAGAAAGCTTCACCGAATAGATTTGCAATCCCCGCAGCGTACACGAACAGGTCTCATTCCCTGGTTGCCAAGGGGCGTCGCCAAATGTGAGGGCCGGTGAGGGCGGATTGATATCGCCCCACGTTGGCGAGGCGGTCGTACGCGTCACCTTATGCCTTGCATTCACATTCGGCAGGTCCCAATAGAACTCATGCTGCTTCACGACCCCCGGCGCTCCCCATGCCACCAAGGCCTGGGTATACCATTGATCGTATACGACCACACCATTGACGAAATCGTCCTGCTCAATCGAAATTTCCCACTTGTGCGTCGTCGTGGCGTTGCCGCCGCCATCAGGGTACGGATGCGCTCCGTAATAGGTGGTGGCCCTGCTACCGGCCCACAGAAACGTGTTGATGTTGCCCGCGCCGTCGTCGTTGGCCCAAAACATCGTGGTGTAGTAGCCGGCCTGGTACACCGGTTTGACCCGCCAAATGTAGGTGACCCCGTTCCCATTCGGCCCGTATATGGGCAGGCCGTTTGTGTGCGGGTTCATCCAGCGAAAGCGCACCGAATCCGCGTTCGTATTCGGCACGTCCTTGTTAAAGGGAAACACTAATCCGGTGCTGGAGGCGGCGCCGGTGGTGAAGGTCCAGCTGAAGTTGGTCTGCAATGCGTTGTCTGCGAGATCCTTGATCCCGGTGGTGAGCGTGGCAGTATAACTCGTGCCCAATTTCAAGGGGGTGCCTGAGGAGAATACGAATGTGACGGTGACGCCATTGGTCGTCATGTTTCCGGTGACGGAGTTATTCGCGTTGTCCTTGAGCGTAAAGGTCGCGGCGGTGACGGTCGCCGGATTCACCGGCTTGCTGAAGGTCGCGGTGAGGGCGGAAAAGATCGACACGTTGGTAGCGCCGCTCGTCGGACTGGTGGCACTCACGGTTGGGGGT
>CAYNDW010000887.1:0-2934 GCA_964395375.1 uncultured Cytophagia bacterium | reverse complement strand
TTGGTTGCTGACCCGAGTGCGACCAATGCGAAACGTCATTCTCAACGCAGCATGCTTTCACAACCCGGCATGGACACGCTCGTGGTCGCGCGCGTGGGCTCTCTCGATATCACCGCCGAAGAATTTTTGTTGAGCTACGAATTTGGCCCGGCGTTTGTGAAGAAGCGCGAGAACGCCAAAGCGCGCCACCTCGATTTTATGATCTATGAAAAATTGCTGGCGCTCGAGGGTTATGCGCGCGGGTTGGAGAACGATCCGCAAGAGACGGCAACTCTCAACGAGATGGAAAGCGACCTCGCGACCGAAGAGCTTTATCGCGACGAGGTTCTCAGCCAGGTCTCGGTTGATCAAAAAGAAATTGCAGCGGTCGTTGCCAAAGAGCGGGTGCAACTCGAGCTGCGTTGGCTGTTCGCGCCGAAACGCGAGCAAGCAAAGCAGTTCTTGCAACAGCTCGCGCATGGGATTTCCTTCGAAGCGCTCTTTGCTGCGCAGTTGCACGATTCGGTTTTTGCGGATCAGCGGACGATGGCAATCACCAAGTTTCGTTTGGAAGATCGCAATCGGGAGATGGCAGCAGTCGTGGATACGTTGGCAATCGGTGCGGTCTCGCAACCGATTGCTGCGGCGGACGGTTTTTATCTCATTCAAATCACAAATACCTCGACGAACCCCGTGTTGACGGAAACCGAGTTGACGAAGTTGGAATATGACCTCGAGCAGGCTCTCATCAAACGCAAGACTGATGTGCTTTCCGATCAATACGTTGACCGCATGATGCGCGAACGCAATCCCGTCATTGTGCGGCAAACGTTCAACCTCCTGCGTGCGAGGCTGGGCCGGTCGATCCTTCCGCTGGAGAAATACAACGAGTGGAATCTCGACGCAGCGTTGATGTCCGAAGCCGGCCCGTTGGATTCGGCAAAAGCGCATGACTATCGCAACCAGACGCTCGTCAAATTAACCGATGAGAATTTTTTGCTCGAAGACTTTTGGGCATGGTATCAAGCGCGACAACCTTATATTCGTTTTAACACCGCAACGCCGCAAAGCTTCTTCACTTCAATACAACAACTCGTGTGGCGTAGCGTGCGCGACAAACTGCTCGTTGACCGCGCCTCGAAACGCGGCTTACAAAACCGCCCCAACGTACAGAGACAAAAACAATGGTGGGAAGAGAAATCCGTCTACGCCCGCGCCAAAGTTGAGCTACAGCAAACAGTAAATTTCACCGATGAAGAAATGCAACGCTTCTATGTTGCGCGAAGCCGGCAGTATCGCGACCGGCAAGGCAAACTTCAGCCGTTTGAGCGTGTCAAAGAACAAGTGCGCGAGGATTGTTACGCCGAGGAATTGACGAAACGGATGCTGCATCACCTCAACATGCTGAAGAGCAAATATCCGGTGCAGATCAATCAGTCCGCCCTGCAGGCTCTTTCTCTCGGCGCGGAAGCAGATGCCAAAGCGATTGACGTTATCGTCGCGAAAAAAGGCGGCACGTTTCCTCGCCCCGGCTTCCCGACGATTGACTTTGATTGGAAGAGGTGGGAGTGAATTGCATGTCAAACAAAACGCAGCACCGGCGAGTCTGCGCCCTCTTTTCATCCGCGCTCTCATTCTCCCATTCTCCCGCGCTCTTTTGGCTGTTCATCATTCTCAGCCTCGCTGCATGCCAGCGTAACACGAAAGAGTCGCGTCAAGAACTCCTCTACTGGTCCGCCAATAATCCGTATGAACAAAGCGTCGCGCGCGAGATCGTCGCTGCCTGGAATGCGCAGCATCCCGACGTGCCGGTGCGTCATCAACCCATACCCGAGGGGCAATCGAGTGAGGAAGTGATTCTCGCCTCCATTGCCGGTCGCACCACGCCGGATATTTATTCCAATGCGTGGCCCGGCGACGTGGAATTTTACGTGCGCGCGCAAGCGCTCCTCGCGCTCGATCAATTTGCCGGTTGCGACAGCTTGCTGAACTCGCGCTGCACCGCAGAGGTCGTTGCGCAAGCGCGCTCTCGCAACGGCAAGCTGTATCAAGTGCCCTGGAAAACCAACCCAATCATGATGATGTACAACGTCAAACTTTTTCGACAAGCGGGTTTGGCGCGCGCACCGGCAACTTATTCGGAATATCTGGCGGCTGCAGCGAAGTTGAGTAACGGTTCAACTTCTTGGGTGGGCATCAGCGACATTCGCATGTTGTGGTGGCAACGCTTTTTTGATTTTTATCCTTTGTATTTGGCGGCCTCGGGCGGCAAAGGCTTGGTGGACGGTGACAGCGTCTCGTTTGAAAATGCCAGCGCAGTCGCGGTCATGAATTTTCTGCAGACCATCTATCGCGAAGGTTATTTTCCCAAACAGAAAATGACCACCACGGCCGATTTCTTTCTCCTGGGAAAAACCGCCTCGCGTTTTACCGGCCCCTGGGAAATCACGCATGCGGATAAATTCAAGCCCGAGGGCTTTGAATACGATTTCGCGCCCATGCCCTCGCCCGATGATCACAAAGGGCCGGTTTACACCTACGGCGATTTGAAAAACATCGTTATCTTTTCCACTTGTAAGCGTCCGCGTGCCGCGTGGGCGTTTGTCAAATTCATGGTGTCGCGCAGCAATGACCTGCGTTTGCTTGAGGTCGCGAGCCAGTTGCCGATGCGCAAAGGCATGCTGCACGATTCGCTGTTTGTTGATTATTTCACGCAGAACCCGCGCATGGTTGCATTTGCTCGACAAGCGGAATACGTGCGCGGCATCGATCAATCGCCGGTTATGAAAGAAATTTTTGATGCCATCTCGCAGGAATATGAAGCCGCAGTGGTCTATTCCGCCAAATCACCGGAGCAAGCGGTGCGAGACGCCGCCGCGCGCGTGAGGTTGATCATGGAATGAACGAAAGAGTTGGAGTGATGGAGTAATGGCGTGTTGGAGTATTGGATCGTTG
>CAYNDW010000886.1:0-2934 GCA_964395375.1 uncultured Cytophagia bacterium | reverse complement strand
TTAATTGTAGTGAGGTAGGACTTGAGGTGGCTGTCCAGGACCTTTGAGGCGGCCTCGGTTTTATCGCGTAACGATGCCAGCTGATCGATGGTGAGTGCCGGAGAGGAGGATGCCGTCATCGCGGGTCCCTTTCTGAATGACCGTGCGCATTATGTGTTCCGTCTCCTTTAAATGCAAGGGGATGGAATTATTCATGCGGGGGAGTCGGGAAGCTCCTCCTGCACTGTACTCCGCGTGTGTGTCGCCAGCGCGAAAGCAGCCTTGATCTTGGTGGCAGAGCGCAATTATCCGAATACCGATCGAGAGTTCGTGGCTCTGTTCCCTGATGACCGAGCGTACACGGCCTTCTTAACCCAATTGCACTGGCCGAAAGGATTTATCTGCCCGGCGCGCGCGAGAGTTTCGACTCCTTGGAACCTACGCCGTGGCCGTTTGGTATACCCTGACTGCCGTCACCAAACGTCTGTCACTGCGAGCACGATCTTCGACAAGGCGCGCACCCCGCTGACGACGTGGCTAGAGGCTGACCTGTCCCCTGTGGTTGTACCAGCCGCAATGTAAGTCATGAGTAGAAAACGTGGTCAGTCTCCACGTAGCGTGGCACTCGCGAGAAATTGTGCGATGTTCTGAGGAATCAAGTACCCGTGCAGTATATCCGTGAGCTATCCGATAGCCCTCCGCAACACCTGCTCTGCCGATGTTCAGTCGTTCTGAAACAGAGCGCGCTTGGAAAAACATTTAGGTCGGCGGAGTTCCAAGACTCGTCCCTTGTTGAATGCAGGTCCGGATGCGAGACTCCCAGTCTGACTGAGGCGTTGCCTTTCGTCCGCGATCGGTCTCCACGTCATACTGATCGGAAAGCCCTTGGGCCCAGACCATATAGGCCTCAGAGAGCCGTAATAATTCGCGGTGCAACTCATCCGTGGTACTGACCCGGAGCGCGCCCAGCGCTTTGACCAAGTCGCGGGCTCCCAGACCCGTGATGTCGAAATGACCCTGCTCATGGGCAAGAAGCGTATCATTCTTTTGACTCCTCACAACCCATGAGTTGCTGCTCATGACCCTAAGCTTGACCTCATAGCCCTTAAGCCGGAATTGGCCTTGCTCGCGTGCCACATTCACCCGCCCAGGTTGGTCGATCTGGGTGTCAATTTGAGCATCCTCTTCCTTGCCCTCCGGGCGGGAGTCCTTCTCCTGAAATTGATTCCATGAGATTTGTCGAGGCCATCCTGTCAGCCAAGGTCCAGAGGAAACGACATCTCTGTCACCCAGTGGGACGGGAGAACCGAATCCGCCATTGGGTGGAACAGGTATGACACCCACGTCGAGCGGCCCTCCGTCATACCCTACTGATCCAGGAATGCGTCCAGGTCCCATCGTCCCACCCTTTCCGAAACCAGAGTCTATTCGTCAAGCCACATATCGCTGATCATCGCGCCAGCTCTTGCTTGGCGACGTCGAGGAGATAAGCACCGGTCTGGCCATAGAGCCACACCAACGTATTTCGCTCATAGAGCATCTTGCAGGCCACAGGGTTGGCATGGTGCGCCCCCACACCGTTGCAGAACATCGCAAAATTATCGGTCATTTTGACCCCTGGATTATTCGGCGAACAATAATCGTCCTGACATCCATGTTGAATGCGCGACACCAAGGTCCAATTCAGCTCCTTGATAATCGCCGTCCCTTCAGCGGGATAGGGATCACGCAGAGCACCGTTCGCAGCCGAAAGGAATACCTTCCGCCAACTGGTTCCACCCTCACGCCACATACTCATCAGATCGTAGTCCGACACCCGAATGGCACAAAGCACACCCAAGAGTTTATAGCGTCAGGAGGCGTGAGCCGCTCACACCCGGATCACCGCCACGCGATTCCCTGAGACACCATGCCGTTTGACGACAAGGATCATCACGGGAACAGCACCCCCTTTGGGGATGATGCTCTCGACGGAATACATGGAGTCCACTAGTTTCGGATTGGCGCCAGACGCACCCGTCGCCTCAACCACACGCATATTGCCGCCAGCAGTACTTTGTATGGAGTAAGATTCCACCACCGCAATATGTCCGGGATTTGTCTTGACGGAATTCCCGTTCATCCACACGAGCAAATCGCCCTGCCGAACCTGTAGCGGATCATTCACGGCGTTGGCAGCATTGAAATACGACGCCGCACCGGTATTGCGCACAAGATGGCTCGAATAGCTCCGCTTTCCACAAGCGACCAGATAGTTCGTCACGAACCCCGAACAGTCAATGCCAAGATGATCGTCACTATACGTCTGAAGCGTCTGGGATGTGACCGTCGGAACCTTCTTGGACATCGCGACCCATTCAAGCGCCAATTCGTAGTCCCGAGGCGCCCCCTTGCCCATCGCGGCCGTGAGAATACGTTCTTTATTGGTTGTAAACCACGCATCACGGCCGGAGTTACGCGTGACCGCATTAAAATCTCGACGTTCCTCAGAACCTGGATCCCAATCCATCATGAAATACTTCCTGAGTTGAACAATGTGCTTTCCATTCCGACACACCTTTGTCACAGGATCATCGATCACCACGTTGACGCTGAGATTGCGATATTGTTTCATGAATTCAACTGGTGTTGGCATCACTGTTCTCCGTGTTAGGCCCGCCAGGCTCAGCGGATCGTTACTCCGTCAATCGTCATCGACGACAGGTGAGGGGCGCATGGCCTCTCTCGCGCTGAATCCGCCGCACGGCGCACCTCGGCCTCCGACTGTGTCCCAAGGCGAATCCTGTCGGTGACGCACACTTCGTTGGAGGTAATCTTAGCGACGGCGAGATAGGTGTGGGTGACCCGATCCGGATTGTGGTCATCCTCGCGCGCCAGTACACGAACGATCAACGCAAGGGGAACTTGTTTGAGATCGTTCCGTGCGACTCGCCATTCCACCTTTGGGCCGAGGCT
>CAYNDW010000885.1:0-2940 GCA_964395375.1 uncultured Cytophagia bacterium | reverse complement strand
TTGCACGTGATGAACAGCAAAGAACTGCGCGAAGGCGCGAAAGAGTTGGTGGGGCGCGCGGTGGAGTTGGCACAGGTGCTCATCAATCGGCATCAGTTGATTGAGAAGACCCCGCGCGGCGGAAGAAAGGCGCATAAGCTGGAAGTGCAGGCGTAGCGCGGGCGCGAATCATGTTGTGATCTGCCACGGCTTGGCCGTGGCATGCGAGATAATAAAGCCACGGCCAAGCCGTGGCTGAACATTTCGGATTAGGTGTAGCAGCGACGAAAATAAAAAAACTTCTACAACTAAACTTCAATGCCTGTGCTCAAAAGGATTCCTGCTGAATCACATGATTGGGAGGCGAAAACACGATCTGTTAGGGCGATTACCGAAAGCGATTTTCTGCATCAACCCTCTTCTGCGCAGAAACGACAACGCTACAATGCGCGTGCGACGTGGGCTGCGGGTAGTTATCTGCGCTCCTCTTCCTCAAACCAATCAACGAAAGCGCACAACGCCATGTCCCAGCACTCCTCGTTTATCTACTCCAATCAAAACGTCTATCAACTCGTCATGCGCTTGTTGTATGGCCAAAATTTTCGCGCGCGTTATGAAGCGCTGGCCGCGGAGATTCCTCCTGGCGCGCAGGTCGTGGATTTGTGCGCGGGCGATGCTTATCTCTATCGCCATTTTTTGCGGCAGAAAGGCGTGAACTATCTCGGCTTGGAGCTTTCGCCGCAATTTGTTGCCGCGGGGAAAAGCCAAGGCGTGCCCATGCGCGAGTTTAATGTTTGGCAAGATGAGATTCCCACTGCGGACTTCGTGCTGATGCAAGCGAGCTTGTATCAATTCTTGCCGCAAGCGGAAACGGTCGTGCATAAGATGCTCAATGCGGCGCGCAGCAAAGTCATCATCGCAGAGCCGATTCGCAATCTCTCGGAAGAAGATAGCTGGCTCGGAAGAATGAGCCGGATCATGACCAAGCCGCGCACGGAGGACGAAGCTTATTCCGGCGCGCGGTTCAACGAAGTTTCATTGCGGAAGTTGTTCAAGGCCTGCGCGGCGTTTGAACGAGAGTTTTTAATACCAGGCGGGCGAGAGCTGGTCGGCGTGTTTCGAGGACATGCGAAGTAAAACAAGAAAGCCGGTGAAGAAAGCCTTGCGAAAATTTGAACCTTCGCAAGGCTTTTTAATTTAGCGCTGATAGTATTGCAACACGCGCCGCACGGCGGTGATCACGTCTTCGATATCTTGCTCCGACAAAGCGGGCGAAAACGGCAGCGAGATCGTGCGCTCGGAAATCCACCGCGCATGCGGAAAATCTTCCGGTTCGAAGCCGAAGGTTTTGCGATAGTAATCGTGCAAGTGCAACGAGATGAAATGAATGCCGGTGCCGATGTTCTCGCGTTGCAGCGCTTGCAGAATCGTGTCGCGGTCGCAGCGTATGCGTTCTAAATCAATGAGCGGCGTATAGAGATGGCGCGCATGCACGGTGTTCTCTTCCGCAGGTGGCGGCAAGAAGACTGGCAAATCCGCAAAGGCTTCATCGTAGCGTTGCCAAATCGCCTCGCGGATTTTGAGCCATTCGTCCGCGCGTTGAATTTGATGTACGCCCAGCGCGGCTTGCAGGTCCATCATGTTGTACTTGAAGCCGGGATAGAGAATCTGATAATGCTTGAAGCCGTCTTTGGAATAACGCTTCCACGCATCTTTGCTCATGCCGTGCAGGCCGTAGATTTTGATCTGCTCGGCCCATTCGGGATTGTTGGTGGTGACGATGCCGCCTTCGCCGGTGATGATGTTCTTCGTCACGTAAAAACTGAACACGGTGAAGTCGCCGATGTTGCCAACTTTTTGCCCATGATACCAGGTTTCGATGGCGTGCGCGGCATCTTCGATGACGAGGAGATTATGTTTGCGCGCTATCGCCATGATGGTGTCCATGTCGCACGCGCGGCCGCAATAATGCACGGGCACAATGGCTTTGGTCTTGGGCGTGATCTTGGCTTCGATCTGCATGGGATCCAGCAAGCCCGTGCGCGGATCGACGTCTACGAACACCGGCACGCCGCCGCAATGAATGACGGTGTTCGCCGAAGCCGCGAAAGTCATGGGCGAAGTAATCACTTCATCGCCGGGCTTCACGCCCGCGACGAGCAACGCGAGATGCAAACCGGCCGTGCAGGAATTCAACGCGAGTGCATGCTTGCTGCCAACGTACTCGCGAAACAACGTCTCAAACTTGTTGACGCGCGGGCCGGTTGAAATCCAACCTGATTTTAGACAATCAATGACTTCTTGGATCTCCGCCGCCTCGATTCGAGGTTTACCGAAGACGAGGAATTCGTTGCGGGCCGGCTGCCCTCCTTCGAGGGCGATGTTTTTTTCCATAGTAAGAACCTCCACAAACGCTGACGAAATGCGAAAAATTTTTCGCGGGCCATGATATCCCACCACAATTCCAACAGCTCAATGGTGGAGCGTAAAATAAAAAACAAATTAAACGCCGAAGAGCGACCATAGGTGCGCGGATAATGGCTCACCGGAAGCTGCTTGACTTTGTAGCCCAGCTTGCGCGCCTTCGCGAACAACTCCGCGCAAATGAATCCGCCGTTCGAGCGTAAATCAATACTGTCGATCACTTCGCGACGGATGAGCTTGAACGCCGCATCCACATCGCGCACGTGGATGCGGAAAATCAAGCGCACGATCCAGTTATAAAATTTCGCGCTCAGGATGCGATCCCACGTGTCCGCGCGCTTCTTTTTGAAACCGCTGACCATCGCAACATTTTCTTTGAGCAGGGGCAGCAGCAGCTTCAGCTCTTGCGGATCGTATTGCATATCGCCGTCGGTGTAGAAAATCAGCTCGTGCTGCGCGGTATAGAAACCGGTCTTGAGCGCGGCGCCGTAGCCGATGTTATAAATGTGATGCTGCACCACGACGTTTTCATACTTC
>CAYNDW010000884.1:0-2947 GCA_964395375.1 uncultured Cytophagia bacterium | reverse complement strand
TGGAGAAAGTTTGGGCCGCGCACGATTGCGGCAAAGCACTCAATCCGCTCGCCGTGCAAGGCCAAATCGAAGGCTGCATTCACATGGGCCTCGGTCAAGCATTGATGGAGGAGATGGCCTACAATCGCGGCAATATTCTCAGCGCGAATTTTCTAGACTATCGCACGCTCACGCCCATGCAAATGCCGGAGGTCGACGTCATCATTGTCGAGAGCGATGATCCCGAAGGGCCATGGGGCGCGAAAGAAGCGGGAGAGGGGCCACTGCTTCCGATATTGCCCGCGGTCGCCAATGCGATTTACGACGCGGTCGGCGTGCGCATGCGCAGCTTGCCCATGACCGCGGATAAAATTTGGAATGCCGTGAATGAGCGCGAGAGGAAGAGAGCGCGGTCGCGCGCGATGGTGGTGTGATTGAATCTGTTTTTATAGAAAAGGAGATCGTTATGGTTCGTATCAAGTTCAAGTCACGACAAGATCAAGTAAACGGGTTTTATGAATTGGCAACAAAGGCCCGAATTCGCAGCCTGCCGAACGAAGTGTTTGAAATCTCGGATCGCCATTTGAGGATTTTGGATGATGCCGCAATTGCCTACGAAATAGTGCAACGCCAAGAAAGGCCGAATGATGAAGCTGAGGCGCTACGAAATTCTCTTACCGTTGATGTATAACGATGGCGTAGAGATTGAAAAAGAAAAATTCGAGCAAACGAACGCCGAGTTGGTAGAGCAATTCGGCGCGACAACGGTTGATTCTGTGATCGCTTCCGGCCATTGGCTTTATGAAGGGGTGATCTACAAAGATCAATTGTTGCGCTATCGCGTCGATACCCAAAACCTTAAAAAGGCAAATGCCTTCTTCAAAAAATTTAAAACGGTGTTGAAAGAGCGCTTTCAACAGTTGGACATTTGGATTACAGCTCACGACGTGTCCGTGATCTGAGTGATCATACTTGTTAGAACCTGAAAAACTATTGAAAGCAGCGGCATATCATCATTATGATCCTCCCTCGTTTCCAATATCATCAACCTGAAACGCTCGCCGAAGCCGCGCAACTCGCGCAATCTTGCGACGGTGATTTCGATTTCATTTCCGGCGGAACGGACTTGTTGCCCAATTACAAGAACCGTTTGAACCCGCGCGGCAACGTCATCAGCTTGAGCGGCATCAAAGAGCTGTTTGAAATTTCACCGGAACGCATTGGCGCGATGGCGCGGCTCGCGGACGTCGTGACCAACGAATCGCTCCAACACAAACTCCCGGTGCTTCCGCACGCGGCCGCGCAAATTGCCACGCCACTCTTGCGCGAATCGGCAACTGTTGGCGGTAATATTCTACTCGACACGCGCTGCTACTATTTCAATCAGACGTGGTTTTGGCGCGATTCCAAAGACTATTGTTTGAAAGCCGACGGCAATGTTTGTTTGGTTGTGCCGCAAGAAACTGTTTGTTATGCGACGTATTCCGGCGATCTCGCGCCCGTGCTTTTGGCCCTCGGCGCGATGTTCGTTTTAATCGGGCCGGAAGGCAAACGTGAAGTGGCGAGCGAGAAATTTTTCACGCACGATGGCATCACGCGCCACGTCAAGCTGCCCGAAGAAATTCTCGCGCACGTGCTTATTCCACGCGAGGCGCAAACCCTGGCCGCGGATTATCAAAAACTCCGCGTGCGCGATGCCATGGATTTTCCCGTGCTCGGCGTTGCCATCGCGCTTGATTTGAACGAGCGCACCATTGAACAATTGCATATCGGTTTAACCGGCGTTGCGACCACGCCGCTGCTCTGCGAAGAGTTCACGCAAACCGTGCTCGGAGATCAACTCACCGAAGATTTGATTGAAGGCCTCGCGGAAGACATCATGAACGGCGTGCAGCCCTATCGCAACGTCGCGCTCTCGCCGCAATATCGCAAAGCCATGATCGCGGTTTATATCAAGCGCATGCTGCGGCAGTTCATGCCCGCGGAGTGACAGGAAATCATTGTGTCGCCCTGCCCCCTTGTCGGGCGCTAGTGCAGCCAATAAATTCGCGGTTGCACCAATGCCCCACAAGGGGGCGGGGCTACGAAAGCCGAGCGCACTCTTTGAAATTGTCATTCTGTAAGAACCTTCCCTCGCGCTGGGAAGAGTGTCGAGTGCGAGGGCAGGTCCTTCCAGGATGACAGTGAGATGGAATGATCGCACCTCATATTAAAATTCTTCCCAACATGCCTTCCTCAAAATCCGATATCGTGAACGACCGCGAGCCCATCTTAGTCATCGAATATCGCGACGAGCGCTTCGATGCAAGAGGCTATCTCGTCATTGACATGCTCGTGAACGGCGTGGCCGGCGGCGGCTGCCGCATGAAAAAAGGCGTGACGCGCGAAGAGATGATCACGCTTGCGCAAACCATGACGCGCAAATTCACACTCATCGACCCTCCGATCGGCGGCGCGAAATGCGGCATCGACTTCGATCCCACCCGCCCTGAAAAGCTGCTCGTGATGCAACGCTTCTTCGAATACATTCAAAGTTTTTTGTTTAATTGCTATGTCACGGGTTCGGATTTAAACACGAACGAGAACGAGATCATTGCCTGCATGCGCGGCATCGGCTTGCCCTGCCCGCAGTATGCGTTCGCCAAAAGTTTGGGCAATCCGGAGCAGCGCATTCGGCGGTTTTTCGAAGGCATCAATCTCGCCGTTGATCATCGCGGCCAGATGTTAATGAACGATGCGGCCACGGGCTTCGGCATTCGCGCCGCGGCGCAGCGGGCCGTGCCGGAGCATGATCTGCGCGGCTGCTCCGTTGCGATTCAAGGCTTCGGCAACGTCGGCGGTAGCGTCGCGAAGTTTGTGTATGAGAGTGGCGCCAAAGTCGTTGCGATTAGCGATCGTTTCGGCACGGTGTATTGCGAGAACGGCTTGGATGTCGAGCTTCTGCTCGCCCTGCGCGACGAACGCACCA
>CAYNDW010000883.1:0-2948 GCA_964395375.1 uncultured Cytophagia bacterium | reverse complement strand
ATGAAACCGCGCGGCACGCCCACGCCGAGACCGCCGGTTGCGCCCAACACGCTTGTCTTAACGTTGCTCGTGGTGAGTTGCTTCACGTAGCTATAGCCGTTCTGCGGCGAAGCGAGATAGGGAAACTGCGGCAACAGCGGCAGATCGTTGTGATTCGGGCCCGCGCTGTACGTCAACTCCGCCACCAATTTAGGTGAAAGCACATCGGAGTAGTTCGCGGCCACGGCGTCATCAAACGGCAAGCCGACCGCAGCAAGCACCAAACCGCCGACCGCTTGCAGCTCAATCGTGGTGACGTCGTCTTCGAGACGGCGACCATTGGGGAAACCATCCATGTGCGGAATGAACTCAAGATTCTTCGTGGTGTTGAACGGCGCGGCGGTCAAGCCGATTGCCGCGGCGCGAATCAAACCTTGACACGCATTCTGCTTGAACTCGCTAGAATTGCGATCGGTGGTCGGCGTTGCCATGTTCAAGCGCAACACATCGCCGCCCCACAAACCGCCCGCGGGCGTTTGCGTCAACGGCAGGAAGTTGTGGATGAACGGCTTGCCGGAATCCAGCGGGCCGGTTTTTTTCGTGAGCAATTGATAGGGGACGGCATTCGGCACGCCAAAATAAAAGATCGGGAAAATATCCACGAGCCGCGGCTGGCCCGGGCCGACTAAAGCAGTGCCTGCGCCCGCGGCGCCTTCGGGACGCGTGGGAACCGCGAAGGCAGTTCCGGCCAAACTGATGCCCGGAATTTTGGTCACGGCAAACGCGCCGTCTTTGCCAATACGAAAATCAAGGCCGGGCGTCGTGTAAGTTGGAATGATGCCCAAGGCCGGGTAAGATTGTGTTTGCACACGCAGCGCGGAAAGGGCAGGGATCAAATCACCCAAGCCCACCGCGGGATCGGAGCCGTTTTGCATGTACAGCGAGAGTTCGAGATTCGCAAAATACTTCACGAAGTTTTGCTCATCGGTGCTATACGGCGTGACCGCGTTCCAATAGTCCTTATCTTTAATCGGAACCACCGCTTCGTTGACGAGCGGCATGCCGAGGCGAGAGACCTGCACCCAATTGCCGCTATAACTCGGCTTCGCGCCCACGGGCGAAAGCGTCGTCACTTGCGGACGGCTGGCGGAAGTCCACACGCCAATCACAAAATCGCCGTCAAGAATACTCGTGGCTTGATTCGCGTTCTTGCCGTCTTTTTGCAAAAGGTTGATGGGAATTTGCAAAATGATATTGTGGCAATTAAAACCCGCGACCGCGTCGCGCACGTTGCCGGCATTGTTCGGATCGGTGCCATAGGTGCTGCGGGTTTGTCCGAGATCGAACACGCCGCCGAGATCCACGAAGAACGGATCGTCGCGCGGGCCGCAGAAGATCGTTTCGCCCGAGCTCGCCATCATGATCGCTGGCGTCACGAGGGCTTCGTAATTGCCGCCCGCGCCTCCTGCAAACGTGGTCGAGCGCGGACCGATATTATTCGGCGGAACGACGCCGTTGGACACGATCGTGCTCCACGTGCTGCCGCCGTCCGTACTTTTCTCACACGTGTACTTCGTCTTCAAATTTTGGCCGAGGCGAATGTTGAAGAACGTGTTCGGGTCTTCATTGGTTTGGGAGAAGGTGAAGCGATAGGTAATGTCGTCCTTCGCCGTGCCCAATGCGCCTTGCGAGGTTTTGTTTTTGATGTGAATTTCATAACGGATGTTTTCACCGAACGAAGAATAGTTCGGGCCGCCTTCCGGCAATTCGAGCGGCACGTAACCCGCGACGATGGTCACGGTATTGGGTTTGTCCGGCGAGCGAAACGCATACAGATCCGTGTTGTCGGCCAACGGATCATTCGCAATCAAGGGCGCTTCGCGATGGCTGGAGGCGTCCAAATCCGGGGATTGGGTCGATAACAACAGCGCGAATGTTGCGAGCGCCATTGCTCCGACGAGAAACAATTTTCGCATAACAGCTCTCCTTAAAAGTGAATACAGGTTTGTAAAGGCCTGGGCCTTCACGCACAGAACGAAGTTGCGGCGGGTTTAAATCAAAACAGAAGAGTCAAGTCACGCGCGCGTGTGAAATGTTCGGTTTCGATTTACACCAAACATTACGAAGCGAGATTGGAATCGGATTTAAACACCGGGAGATTTTTGCGGAAAGATTTTTTGCGAGAAAAATAAAAACCTGAGCGCCTTGGGGCGGCGCTCAGGGGCGAATCACGCCTCGAAGGTTTTACCCTTTATTGAGCGCGCCGGCGACTGCGCCAAAAACCACCCAACCGAGGAAAGCAATCCCGCCCATGCACCACGTGAGATAGTAGGGGAAATCCTTTTGCGTGAGCGGCATATAAAACGCCGCCAGAAACGCAATCAACCCTAGCCACATGCCGAAGGCCATGCCGCCTTTAGGCCCGGCGCTCCATGAAGCACGGGTCTTCGCGAATAGAATGCCGCCCACAATACCGGCCAACACCGCGAGCACGGCAAAGAAAGCCGGATTCGCGTCGGCGCGGAAATTCGCCACCTTGCTGTAAGCGCCGGCCATAATGAAGCCGTGCATGAGCGTGTTGTAAAGCGTCACTGCGATGCCGCCGGCCACGCCGGAGATTAAAGCTTTGGACCAGTTCATAACTCCCTCCTCGTTTTGGGTGAGGAACAACACAGCATGAATGAATTATGCGGCGCGAAGCGCATGCAAGTTGGAGGGCGGGAAGGAAGCCTCGGGCCGCTGGTGAAACGTAAAAAAAGCAAAACAGCATCTTATGAAATTTGACGGCAAAAAGCGGTAACGAGGCGAGTCCGCCTCTATCGTGTCATTCAGCAGGAATCTTTTTAATCTATTAAAAGTGAAATCTCTGCTTTTAAAGCAAAAAAAATCCCCAACGGATAAAATCGGCCAACGGAAAACTTTAGGCTGTGATCCGTTGGCAGCTTTTATCAGTTGGGCATTTATTTTGG
>CAYNDW010000882.1:0-2950 GCA_964395375.1 uncultured Cytophagia bacterium | reverse complement strand
TGCGCAAGACGCCTTGCGCGCTCCGCCGCGCGCGCGATTGTGTCCTGCTCGAAGATGTCTGCATCCGGGGTGGAAGGCAGCAGCGGCAAGGTGACATTGCTGGCGGAGTCTTCTTTGCCGCGATAGATTTGCAGGCTGAAACTCGCCAGGCGCGGGGTGATGAACAGCAGATTGTGCGAAGTGCGGTAGAACTCTTCATCCACGGTAGTCACCTCGAGCACGATCTGGCTGCCCGCCCTGAAGGTGTGAAAACGCGGCTCGCCCGGATACGGCGTGCCGCGAAACTCGCCCGGTACGGTGAGAAACGACCAATCGCACAGGTTGGCACGCGTGACGAACAGTTCCGTGCCGTCTTCGAGTTTTTCTAGCACCCGAACATGCACCTGTTTCTTTGTCAGATTCGAGCCATTGGTGAAGAGTTGCACGACCGGCGGGCCGTACAAAGTGACATCCTGGGCCAACCGGGCGGTGGTGTATTTCAGGGGAACCACGTGAATCGCCGTGGCCCAGGTTTGGAACTTCGGGTCTTCCCTGATGGCTGTGGCAAGGTTGTATGGCCCTCTGGTGGCTGTCAGCGTCGGGCCTCCCGGCGTGACGGTTGGACCTACCGTAGGACTGGGCACCAGAGTCTGGGCTACCGTGTCGTAATTACTGGTGCCTGAGGGCGGGGTGACGGTTTTGGCCGCTGCGCCCGCCTGAAAGTAGAATTGCAGGGGGATAGGGCTCTGGATTAGCGCCGGAGGCCAGGCTTCGGCCGTACGCATTTCGAAGACCACCGTTCCGAGCGGCGTCTTCGTCTTTGTGGCCGCCGGCCCTCCGGTCGGCGTGGAAGTGGCGGTGTTTGTGATCGTTGTGGGTGATACGGTGGGGGTGACGGAGGCGTAACTGTCCACCACGTATTCCACTTTATAGGGCGGAGGCACGTCGGAGGTGGGTGTGAAGGTTGCTCCTCCTGGCGTGGGAGTAGGAGGCAGCGTGCCCAAAGCATCCGGCGTGTTCTGAAGATGCGCCTGGAACCAAAGGATTTTGGTGAGAAAACTATAGGCTTTGTCCACCGCCCGGCCTTCCCACGGCGGGTGGCTGTGGCCGCCCCGCCCAATGCGCTGTTGGTGGACGGGGGCGGTTGGGGTGGGCGACGGGCTGGGAGGGGGGGGCGGGGTGGGTGTGAACGTCGAGGGGGTGCCTGGGATAGGGGTGTTCGTGAGGGTTGGAGTGAGGGTCGGCGTAGGGGTCGGAGTGGTCAGGGTAGCCCAATGCGTCACGGCGTTGTCGGCGAGTTGGGCCGCGTCGTACCAGGAAACCTGAATGTAGGTGTGCGGATAGGACGTGCCCGGCGTGCTGACGGCCAGTTGTGTGGCGGCGAAATCGCGCTCCTTCAGAATCGTTTTCATGTCGGACCAACTGTTCGAGACATAATCGGTGTACAGTTGGGCGTAGAGGGTGGGTTCTCAGAGCGCGCCGCCGCCGGCGGACGGTGGGTAGGGCGGCTGAGGAGTGGGTTGAGTCGTAGGAGTGGCTTGGCCGGGGGGCCATGTCGGTTTGAGCCGCGCCGGGTCGAGCAGATTGGCCAGGCTGGCGAGAGAGCAGCCGTTGGGAAGTTGCACGGCAGAAATGTCGGGCGCGGAATCGGAGGGGGCAACGGCCTTGAACTTGCCGCGCAGGGCGGGGTCGGCCAGCGCGCGCCAGGTGGCGATGCCGCCCTGGCTGAAACCCAACATGCCCAGCCGGGCGTCGTCTACCAGATCGAGCGTCCCCTCGATGGGGCCTTTCTTGAGTTCACTCACCACAAAGTACAAGTCGTCCCGTTCGGCCTCGGTGTAGAAAGAAAACTGGGTGGAAACTTCCCAATCCCAGCCCTGCCCGCGGTAGTTGTAGATCAAGACCACAAAGCAGTTCTCGGCCAGTTGTTGGGCCTGATCTTCCACTTCGGGGTAGCCCGCGCCGAAGCCGTGCGTCATCGCGACCCCCGGCAGGGAGCCGCTGGCAAACTGGTAGCCATCCCCCGCAAAGGGATAGTAGAACTTGCCGTAGAGGGTCTCAGTTGTTCCCACCGAAATCAGCACAGGAAAGTAGTTTGCGACGGCATGTCTTCCCGGCACGCACTGAATAGTGACCGGGTCTGTGTTGGGACTTTCGACGGCCACGCCGTTCAACAAAACGGCTACGGCCAGCAGCGCAGAGAGCATTCTTTTCACGACAGCCTCCTTCTGTATGGAAACAGATTCCCGGTTCCGGCCTCAGCGCAGCAGCCAGAGTTCGTTCGCTGGCACACCGGGCCGCGAAGCGCCGATGTACAACAACAAACCGTCTGCAACCGGGTCGTACATCATTACACCGCCCCCGCCGATCGGGTGCGGTTCGCGGCGCATTTCCAGCCAGCGCCCTCCGATCCAGAACCAAGTGTCATTGCGAAGGTAATTCCCGTCGCAGGCCAGTCCGCTGAACATTACCGTGCTGCGCCAGCGCGGGAAGTAGGCGGCATGAGTGCGGTGACGATCCGCCGGGTGGTGGGCGCGCACGGCTTCCACCCAGTCGCCATCGGTGCGCTGCCAAGTGTCGGCGTAGCAATCCCAACCGTACCCTTCGTCCCCGCCGAATACCACGCTCACCCCACGCCGCGTGTCGTAAGCCAGGGCTACCCCATAGCGCCACGAAGGCTCGGCGATGTCCGGTTCATTCCAGTTGCTGCCGTCCCATTCCCAGGTGTTGGCGTCCTTCCATGCCAGCGTCCCGCCGAACAACAGCACTACCTGACGGTGGGTGTCGTAGACCATGGCATGCAGCCAGCGCGGAGCCGGAGCGCGCGTCGGGAAGACCTGCGTCCAGTCATTCCCGTCCCACAACCAGGTGTCGTTGAACTCCTCGGCGTGATCAGTTACCCCGCCAAACATCACGGCCACGCCGCGCGCTTCGTCGTAGGCCATGGCCGCGCCAAAGCGGGCCGGCGGGC
>CAYNDW010000881.1:0-2961 GCA_964395375.1 uncultured Cytophagia bacterium | reverse complement strand
CAAGCCAAGTCGGTGAATCGCAATCTCACCGACGCGGAAATTCACGAGGTGATCATATCACACGGCAACTAAAAATTTATTTCTCGGGCGCGATCAGCGCCGGCCGCGAGCGCCAGCCGCTGTATGCGCGCATGGTAGAGTTCATGCAAGCACGTGGTCTGGACGTGCTCTCCGCGCACGTGGCGCATGCCAATGTGCTGCACGCCGAAGCGCAACGTTCGGCGCAAGAAATTTTTACGCGCGACCTCCAGATGGTCGCCGCGTGCGAGGCGATGATTGCCGAAGTCAGCCGCCCCTCGCTCGGCGTGGGTTATGAAATCGCCTCGGCGCTGCAATGGCAAAAACCGGTTTTGTGTTTGTGCGATAAAGAAGTTTTCCTCACGCGCATGCTCACCGGCAACACCGACGCAAATTTGCGAATCGTTTTTTATTCCACCGACGAAGAATGGCAGAACGCCATTTCCACTTTTTGTGATCACCTCAAACAGGATTGAAGCCGTTGAAAAGGATTTTTGTCGAAACCTCAATTCCTCCCTTGCGGAGGGCCAGGGGGGTGTCATACCAAGCACAAAACGAGTTATACTTCACACTTCCTCAATGTCGTCATTCAGTAGGAATCCTTTTACGCTCTGGGCAAAGCCTCAAGCGAGTAAAAAGATTCCTGCTGAATGACAAGAAGAGACGTGCGGCGAAACACTTCTGCCTCTTCGCAGGCTTGCTCTTCCTTACCGCCTGCATCTCCCCGCAGCCCAAGCTGTATCAATCCGATGCCAAATCGAAACCGGCTGCGGCTGACACGCTGCGCACAACTTCAAACGCCGCGCAACTCACACCCGCAACAATTGTTGCTCCGCAATCTGCCGGCGCAGAAGAAGTGCGCGCGCAATTCACGGCAGAGGGGCTTAATGTCGGCGTGCTCGTGCGCGTTGATGAAAACTATCACGCGTTGGGCCGGCGCATTTTGCATCATCCCGAAGACTGGCATCTGCTGCCGTTGCCCGCGACCAACACGTTCACAATTTATATCGACGTGGCGTTTTCTTTTTTAAACTATGCTTACAAAAAGCGCGTGCTCGCGCAAGTTTTTCCGAAGGACACGGAAACAGACAGCAGTTGGGTGCATGTCGTGAACTATGCCGATGAAACGTGGGGCAGCATTGCCGAAATTTTTTCCGACGACGAGGAGATGGCGGATTTGCTTTTGCTGGAAAACGGTTTTGAGGAAGAAGGCGAAGTTCGTTTGGGGCAGGTTATAAAAATTCCCGCGCGTTTGTTGCAAGCCTCATTGCGCCGCCTCCTGCTTGTGCCTGCAATCCCGCAACCCGAAGTTAAGCCCGCGCCGCAACAGCCGGAACCAACCCAACCCTTGCGTGCGCAAGATCCCGAATTAAAGCTCGTGACGCGCGGCGGCAAAACCCATGGCGTCTATCGCTTGAAACGCGGCGAGGCCTTGTATAGCGCCGTGGTCGTGCGCTTCACCGGCCGCGTCGATGCGGACGAGGTCAATCAAATCGCGCGCGAGCTGCTCGTGCTCAACGGCATCGCGGATGCGAGCAAAATCGCCATCGGCGCTGAAATCAAAATTCCGTTGGAGATAATTGATGAAGGCTTGCTCGGCGAAGAGCCGTTGGAAGAAGCGGTGCTAGCGCCAGCGCCGGCGCCGCGTCGCGGGCGAAGACTGCATGTAATTTTAGACGCAGGCCATGGCGGCGAAGACCCCGGCACGATGATGCGCGATTTGCGTGAAGATGAAATCGCGTATGATTTGCTGCGTCGCATTCGTGCAGGCTTGACCGCGAGCGGCGTGCAGGTGCATCCGCTTGTTTCCGCGAATGGCAAAACCGAATCGCGCAACGGCCGTGGCCGCAAAGCCGTGCGCCATGAGTATGTGAACGTCACGCCCGCATATTATATCGCGGACGGCCGTATCGGCGTGAATCTGCGCATCTATCTCGTCGAGGCGATTTATCGCAAGCTCTTGCGCGAAGGCGTGGCCGCGGAGGATATCGTGTTCCTGAGCATTCATCTCGATCATCTGCACCCCTCCGTGGGCGGCACCATGATCTATGTGCCCGGCGCCAATCAACGCGCGACGAAATTCAAAGCGAGCGAGGATATTTTTGAAAAATACCACGAGAGCCGCGACCGCACGATTTTCTTTGCCGCAAAAGAAAACCGCCAAGCCGAGCGCGCGAGCTGGGCCTTGAGCCAAACCCTGATGACCGCGCTGCGCAAAGCCAAGCTGCCCATTCATGCGCACCAACCGATCCGCAAGTATGTTTATCGCGGCGGGAAAAAATGGACGCCCGGCATCATTCGCTACAATCGCGTGCCCACGGCGTTGTTGATTGAAGCCGCGAACTTTTCCAATCGCGAGGATCAAAAGCGCATTCGCACCGCGCCGTTTCGCCAACAATTCGCCAACGCCATCGTGCAAGCGCTCACGGCGGGAAGATAAAGAAAAGGCCAGCGCACTTCTAACGGCGTCATTCCGGAAGAATCCTTTTATGCGCTCGGCAGCATCACCAGCGCGTAAAAAGATTCTTATAGAATGACAAAGGGACGAGGGATAAAAACACCTCACTACGGTTATTCCCGCATCAACTTCGTTCCGCACCCCGCTCCGCTCAATGCCTGCAAAAGTTCGGACGCATGGCAAAGGAGCACGCTCTGCACGCCCGCATGCAGAGCTTCGAACGCATTATCCAGCTTGGGCAGCATGCCTTTTGAAATCACGCCCGCCGCGCGCAAACGCCGATACTCCGCTTCCGTCAATCGTGGAATGACCTCGTTTTCGTCATTCGAAGCGAGCACGCCTTTTTTATCAAAACAGAAAATCAAGCGCGTGTGATAAAGCCCTTGCAGCGAGCGCGCGAGCGTGGCGGCAATGGTGTCGGCATTCGTGTTGAGCATGTTGCCCGCGCCGTCGTGCGTAAGCGGGGCGAGCACGAGCATGAAACC
>CAYNDW010000880.1:0-2963 GCA_964395375.1 uncultured Cytophagia bacterium | reverse complement strand
TTTAAGCTACTACCTTGAAGTATATCCTACAGTTTCGTGGAAATTCCACTTTATGCCGATTTCTATAGCGCGATCAATGGAGCGAATCGCTGGGCTTATTCCACTGCCACCGGTATCGATCTTTATGGTCAGCCGCGTCAAATCCGTTTGGGCTTGAAGTTGGAACTCTAAAATTCGATAACCTTGCAATCGTAGTCCCCGCCCCTTGTGGGCGGCTGTATCGAGCAAAAAAGTCTTGCATCCCACAATGCCCCACAAGGGGGCAGGGCTACGAAGGTTGAAAGGTTTTGTTGAAACCAGAAAAAGGAGTTACGAGCTATGCAAAAGACTTTTAAATCACTCATGGCCGCGTTCCTTGCAGTTGGGTTGTTGGGAACGAGTGCCATGGCCGAACGTCCTGCCAGTGAGAACAAAGAACGTAGCAGTTCTTCTTTGTCCAAAATTACCGGCACGCCGCGTTATCAAATTTTGAATATCAATAATCTCTGGACATGGTATCGGAGCGATGGACAATCATCGCATTCGCCCAAAGGCGATGACGGTACCTATTTTCCGCGTGGCACCGGGTCTAGCGATTATCAAAACGGCGTCATGTGGGGCGCGAAGTGTTATGCCGATGCGGCATTGACGCAACCCGCCCCGAATAGCCAAACCATTCGTGTCGGTGGCGCAAACTACGAAGTCGGTACGCGCGAAGGTCGCATCATAGGCGCGGGCGCAGCGGCCGTAGCCGCCAGCCCCTCTGATGTGGATGCGCGTATTTATCGTATTCGTCGCGATTATGCCTCGATGACGGAAAACGAGCTCAAGCGCGATGCGCAAGAGACCAGCGAGCTTACGAACATCAATGATGTAACGGCCGCGCAAATGGACGCCATCAAAGCACAGTACGCCGCAGACTGGGCGAACTGGCCCGCACAATACGGCGCGCCTTATATTGATCGCAACGGTAATGGTCAATATGACGCCCCTCCGGCTTTCAGCGCTGCTTTTACCGCGGAAAACTTGATCGCCGGCAATCATGACGAGCCGGGTGTTGCGGGCGCGGATCCCAATTCCCCGGCCGACCAAGTCGTGTGGACGGTGTTCAATGATCTCGACGCCAACTCCACCTTGCGCTTGCAAGGCTCCGAGCCGATGGGCTTGGAAACGCAAGTGACGATTTGGGGCTATAAGCGTTCCGACGCGCTGGGCAACATCTATTTCAAGCGCATCAAATTGATCAACAAAGGTGGTGTGGCCATTGACGCGGCCGGCAACAAAGGCGCGTTTTACATGGACAGCGTGTACGTTGGGCAATGGGCAGATATCGATCTCGGCAATGCCGGTGACGATATTGTAGGTTGCGACGTGGCATTGGGCATGGGCTTCACTTATAATGGCCAAGCCGTTGACACGGAATATCGTGACTTCAAATTGCCGCCGCCCTCCGTTGGTTTTGACTTCCTGGCGGGACCGATCGTGCCTTCTCCGGGCGATAAAGCCGTGTTCGATCTGAAGCAGATCAACGATTTCAAAAATCTGCCGATGACCTCGTTCTCTTATTTTTCGGCGGGTGCTCCTATTTCCGATCCCCCGCGTAGCTATTCCCAAGGCACCTTGCGTTGGTACAAGATGTTGTCCGGCTTTGCTCCGAAAGACAATGTATTGGAATTTTATCCGTTTCCGCCGGGCGTGACCCCGGACAAGTTCCCGCTTGCCGGTGATCCGATCGCGAAGACCGGTTTTCTTGACGGCCTCGGCACGCAATACTCTTTTGCGCCGGGCGATCGCCGCATGAACCTCAGCACCGGGCCGTTCAAACTTTCACCGGGCGAGACGCAAGAATTCACGGTGGCCTACGTTGCTGGCATGGGCGCAGATCGCCTCTCCAGCGTTGCGGTTATGAAATTCAACGACCGCTTTGCGCAAAACACCTACAACGCTCTGTTCCAAGTTCCCAAGCCGCCGGCTGCCCCGATCGTGAATGTGGCCGAGTTGGATGGCGAGATTATCCTCGAGTGGGGCAGCGCTTTAACCCGCGTAGCCGACACCGAAGGCAAAGTCAACGAGCCGGGTTCGTATGCGTTCGAAGGCTACAATGTCTATCAATTTCCCAAACGCGGCGCTTCCTTGTCGGAAGGCGTGCGCATTGCGACTTTTGATTTGACCTCCGATCCGACGGTTATTTTGGACGAGCAGTTTGACCTGGCTTCCGGCCAGATTTTAAACACACCCGTGGCTTTTGGAACGAACTCCGGAATCAGCAGAATCTTTCATGTCACGCGTGATTACGTCAAAGACCTCGACAGAATCTATAATGGTCAAGAGTACTATTTTGCGGTGACGGCTTACAGCCGGGCCACGCAACCCGGTTTCTTGCCCACCTATCTCGAATCTGATCTGAGCATTCGCACGATAACGCCCAAGGTGCCGTTTGGCGTCAAGTATCAAACCGCTTTCGGCGATACTTTGCCGGTGACACACGCAGCCGGAAAGAGCGACGGGGTTGTGCTCCCGATCGTCGTCGATCCGCGCACGAGCAACGGCAAATCCTATGATGTTACTTTTGGCGTAGACGCTGCTGGCGCCTCCACCTGGAGTCTCGCCGAAAAAGGTGGTTCGACAATTTTGAGCAACCAGACCAACCAATCCGGCGACAACAACTACAGCCTGGCTAACGGCCTCTTGCTGATCGTGGCTGGGCCGCCTCCAGGTTTGAAGGAATGGAGTTGGACGGGCACACGTTTCTTGACGTGGGCTGGCGGCGATGGTTTGGCCTTTGAAGGTTTTAATGCCGCCTTCGGTTATGCCTCGCCCCGCTCGGTTTTTGGTGATGGCACGCTCTTCGTCACTGCCGACAAAACCAAAAACATTGAAATCCGTTTTGCCAATGTGAATGTCGCGGATGGTAGCTTTGATCCGAACCATCCCAATGTTTCCTATGCGTATCGTCACGGTCGCAACTTTGCGTCCCCGCCGTT
>CAYNDW010000879.1:0-2965 GCA_964395375.1 uncultured Cytophagia bacterium | reverse complement strand
TTAGCGCAACTCTTGCCCGCAGTGGCTTTGATGTCAATGTACTCCTCAAATCCATAGGCCTGAGTTGGTGGGATGTTCCCGGTGCCACGAATCTACTGCCCAATCTGTTTCCAAGTAATCAGTTCCAGCAAAACCAGCTTCAACCCCTGAATAACAACTGGAGTCCGCGGAGCCTCCCAGCCCCGAGTGCCTCCAACGAGTTTGCATTTCTATCAGACTGGTCGTTTGCTAATAGCTATAAGGCACCACCTGGCAGCCCCAGTAACCCCTATCTCACTGTCCAAACCACCACAACCCCAACAACGCCGCAAGGCAGTGGGCCCACCGACCTCAATAATACAGCGAATACTGTGTCTCAAGGCACATTGGTCAACACGGGCACCAAGACTGTGAGCATGAATCCGACGGACGTCAATGCTGTCTCCACCGGCAAAGCTGCCTCGTTGTCAGCCTCGAGCATTGTCACTGACGGGCTTAGACCCGGGAACTTCAATCTTGCGACGGCGTGGAACACGGCCGTCAATACTGTATCGACGGCCGTCGGGACTTTCTTTACCGGCGTGGCCCAAACGCTCACGGCCGTCTATACCAACCTGGCCACTCTCATCAGCAAGGCCGTCCACTACATGGACCCCCTCGTGCTTGACCTCAATGGCGACGGTGTGAAGCTGACAAATTACACGGAGAAAGCCGTCCTATTCGACATCGACCATGATGGTGGCAGTCTAGAAGTAACGGGATGGGTGACGCCCCAGGACGGCATCGTCGTCCATGATCTCAACAGCAACGGTATCATTGACAACATGTCGGAGACGCTGTCCGAGTACTACAACGGGACCGTCGGGACAGGAGGGAATGCCGGCACCAAGCCCTTCACCGACGGGTTTGCGGCGTTGAAGAGTCTGGATAGCAATCTCGACAATGTGTTCAATAGTGCCGATGCAGCCTGGAACAATCTGCGAGTCTGGGTAGATGCCAACTCCGATGCCAAGACGGATGCCGGCGAACTCAAGACCTTTGCGCAGTTGGGGATTACAGAAATTAAGCTGGCGAATACCGCGCAGTCAGGCGAAGTGCGGGACGGCAACGAAGTGCTCGCACGCGGCACCTTTGTGCAGAGCGGCCAGACCAAGGAAGCCATCGCCGCCAATTTTCTGGCAAATCCCAACGGAACGATCTTCACTCCATCTGGCACCGGCACACACCTCAGCACGGAAGGAAACATTACGAGCTATGTTGCTGCTAGTGGAACGGGGGAAGTCATCGACGTCGCTGTCAAGGGGGTGAAGAATGCTTATGGGGCACAAGGCAACGATACGTTGATCGGTGATGGCAATGACAACTGGCTCGCGGGCGGAGTGGGCAGCGATACGTTCAATGCCGGCGATGGCGATGATGTGTTGTTGATTGATGCGAGTGATCTTCAGGTCAATATCGATGCAGGGGCAGGGCGAGATATCGTCCATGTGATCGGAGATGACGGGGTCGCGCTGAATCTGGCGGAGGCCGAGGTCGAGATTGTTGAGGGAGGGCGAGGAGGAGATGTCTTCATCGGTGGCGGTTTGAGCAATGTGTTTGTTCGGGGAGGCGCCGGTAACGATATCATTATCGGCGGAGCAGCAAATGATGCTCTCTCAGGAGAAGAGGGTGATGACTTTATTTATGGTGAAAGTGGTAATGATCTCATTCGCGGACATCAGGGAGGAGATCTTCTATCTGGAGGCCTTGGCGATGACATCATTGAAGGCGGGCAAGACGAGGATCAACTCAGTGGCGGCGATGGAAACGATGTGCTCCAGGGCGACCAGGGAAATGATCGCATTGAGGGAGGAGCAGGGATCGACCTTGCGCAATTCAGTGGCAGCTTTGCCGACTATCGTATCACCCAAACCGCAAACAGAGTCTGGGTGTCTGATACAAAAGCTGGGCGTGATGGTACCGACTTCCTCGTTGACGTTGAACATGTTGGATTCGCTGACATCAGCAATATCTCGCTTAACCTGCCCAACCCGATGGCGGTCAAGGATGTGATCAATGTCCCGTTCGCGCATGGCAGCAGCACGCCGTATCTCATCACAGCGGCTTCATTGCTCGGAAACGATATCGACTTTCAAGGCGAGGCGCTTCATATCACCTCGGTCAGCGATGCCGTCGGCGGGACGGCGACACTGTCAGGCGGCAATGTCACCTTTACGCCCAACGCCAGTTATACAGGGATCATGGGTTTCAAGTACAAGCTTGCCGACAGCCTGAACAATCCAGGCGCGACCGTCACGCTCAACGGGCAATCCGCGGAAATCAAAGGTTCCGTGTTTCTGCGCACGACCGACATGCCGACCGATCCGTTACTGACCGACCAGTGGTACCTCTCGGATACCAATATCCTTTCGGTGTGGGCGAACTATACTGGCGAGGGTGTTCAGATCGGACAATTCGAGCCGGGCGGGGAATTTGCGGTGACCAAAGAAGTTCTCGATTACCGGCACCCGGATCTATCCCCCAATATTGATTCCAATTGGTTGGCCAACGCCACTCCGGGGAGCCTGGCAGGCGAGGGTAGTGAGGAGAAGTTTTCAACGCACGCCACGCTGGTGGCGGGCGTCATTGCGGCTGCAAGAAACGGTGAAGGCATTGTAGGGGTGGCCTACAACGCGACCATCGCCGGTCACTGGATCGGTCAATTGCCTGGAGATGCAACAATCGATTTCTCCGGGCTCGCACATTTCATCGACTACGATGTCGTGAATAATAGTTGGGGGCTCGTGCCGTCATTTGCGTCGGTTAATACCGGCGGAGATTATTTGAACGCGATTCGTTTTGGGAGGAGCGGACTTGGGACTGTGGTTGTGACTGCAGGGGGCAATGACCGAACCACAGGAGGGAACGCGAACTACGACTTATTCAGCAATAACCACTATAGCATTCAGGTTGGCGCCATCAATGCCACAGGGGATCTAGGCGCATT
>CAYNDW010000878.1:0-2969 GCA_964395375.1 uncultured Cytophagia bacterium | reverse complement strand
TACTTGGGCACGCGTCTTGATAACGTGAAAGTGACTGTGAGTAGCCCACAGAATGCTCAAGAATCAGCCAGTCAAAAGTGACAATCTCACGCCTGCTCAACGTTCAGCGTGCATGACGTCAGTCAAGGGTGCCGATACGCGACCGGAAATCGCCGTGCGCCGACTTGTCCACTCACTTGGATATCGATACCGGCTTCACTGTCATAAGCTTCCTGGAACGCCCGATCTTGTCCTACCTCGGTATCAGCACGTCATCTTTGTGCATGGGTGCTTCTGGCACATGCATCGCTGCAAACGCGGGAAGAGCACCCCACGAACAAACGCGGCGTTCTGGCAAACAAAGAGGGAGAAGACCCGGATTCGAGATAAGAGAAACATTGCCGCGCTTCGTCAAGCAGGTTGGCGTGTGCTTGTCGTCTGGGAATGTCAAACGCGCGATCAGGTCAACCTTGCGAAATGCCTTAACAAATTCATTAAGAGTGGCAAGTGATCGTCGTGCTAAAACAGGTTGACGGGATTGCTTGCTTCATAGTCCGATGTGAAAAGATGCAGCTGCTATATAAGCAAGGGCAGTGGTTAGTACTACAACGTTAAGTTCGCATCTTTGCTGTTGAGATGGGGTGTATGATTCCATGGAGGACAAACAGTCCACTAGATTTTTATAAATATCTTTTTAGCTTATATGGGCATGAAGAACAATCGTGCCCAAAGAATTTGTCAAGCTACGCCACCGCCCTCGGGGCGGAAGCCGCAGATGAATATTGCGCCGCGTGATGTAGAGCACTTGCTCGAACAACTGCAAAACTATCACGCGACGTTTGCCTCCTTGTTTCAACGCGAAGAACAACGTCAACAAGCCTTGCATTACATGCAAGGACAGATGCTGAACTTGGAACGCAAGTCCATCGAACCCATGGCGCGCGCACTGAAAGACGGCAACGTGCAAGCGTTGCAGCAATTCACCAGCGCTTCGCCGTGGCGCGATGATCCGATTCTCGCGCAACATCGCCGCGAAGTTGCGATCACGCTCGGACGCCCCGAGGGGGTTGTCATCGCGGATGGCGGCGATTTCCCCAAGCAAGGCGAAGAATCCGTCGGTGTCGCGCGGCAACACTGTGGCGCGTTGGGGAAAGTCGCCAATTGCCAAGCGAGCGTGTTGCTCGCGTATGCCAGCGACGCGGGCTACACGTTGATTGATCGCCGTCTCTACATGCCCGAAGTTTGGTTCACGCCCGAATATGAATCGCGACGGCAGTCGTGTGGCGTACCTGAGGAGTTGAAATTCCAAACCAAGAATGAATTGTGTGGGGACATGCTCGAGCTCTTGATCACGGAGAACGCGTTGCCGTTTCAATGGGTGGCGATGGACGAAGCGTTTGGGCGCGATAGCGTTTTACTCAACCGCCTCGCGCAACGTGACAAGTATTACTTCGCGGAGATTCCGCGTTCGATCACGGCTTGGCGGCGGCGCCCCAAAGTATTACCTCCGACTTCTGAAACGGATGAAGGGCGTCCGCGCAAACATGCGCGCTTGGGAACAAAGGCGCGCGCGGCGAAACGGGTCGAACAATTGGCAAAGGAACTCCCCGGCAAACACTGGCGACGCGTCATCGTGCATGAAGGCACGAAAGGGCCGGTCGAAGTTGAGCTTGCAATCGTGCCGTTAGTGTTTGCGGAAGAGGGCTTGCCCAATCGTCAAGAGTGGGGCATTTTTCGGCGCACGTCCGCACGGCAGCGGCGCAAGCATTGGAAGTTTTATCGCAGCAATGCGCCGCAAGACACCTCGTGGAAGAAGCTGGCGGAAATGACCGCGTGGCGCTGGCCGATTGAGAGTACGATCGAAGAATGCAAAGGCGAACTCGGCATGGATCACTATGAAGTTCGCAATTGGCGCGGGTGGCATCATCATATGACGATGACCATGCTCTCACATCACTTTCTGGTGCGGGTGCGTGTTGACATGGGAGAGCAAGCGCCGGCGTTGACGGTTTCGCAAGCGCGCACGCTCATGCAAGTCGTGCTGCCGCAATTGCGCTTCGACGCCACAACCATTCTACAAGAGATTCAAAGAACGCAAAAACAAAACTATGCGGCGTATCGTTCGCATCGCAAACGCCGCCGACAAAAATCACGGCTACCGACTTAACGTTGTAGTATTAGTTAAATCTCCTTCACGGCTTCTTCAACACCCCCTTCAATTTCTTCTTTGCTTCCTCTTGCACGGCTTGCTTGCCTTTGTTCTTCTCTGCTTCAATGCGCGCCTCCAGTTCTGCTTTGCGCTTGTTGACCTCTTCGAGTTGTTGATCAACCGCGCCGCGCGCCTTTTGCATTTCAGCGGTCAAGCTTTGTTTGTAATTCTCCACCAAAGCTTCGGCTTCTTTTCTCCGTTTATCCACCTCTCCACGCACGCGCGTTTCGATTTGCAAACGCGCCTCAGCTAATTTTTCTCCCACAACTTTCTTTAATTGCTCGGCAAGCACGTTGTCCAAATTCGAATGAATGCTCAAACCGTAATTCGAAGCCGCGCCTTGCAACTGCACACCGAGTTCGAGCCGGCTGAATCCGGCGAGCACGTCTTGCACGACAGTCGAAACAAAATCTTTTGGCGTGGAAGAAAAATCAAAACTCACGGGCGCGGCATTCACGTTCACGCGCAAGTCGAGCGCATCGCCCACGAAGAAGCCGGAAAGCGCCACGTCGCCTTTTTGCGCGGCGAGCGCGTGCGGCAGATGTTTATTACTCGGCAGTTTGATATTGCCCAAACCGAAATTGCTCGCGCGGAGCCAGAGCGAGTCTTTGCCCACGTTCGTGGTGTGATCAAAGCTGCCCGCCATCGTGTATTGATTGCCGTCCATGCGCAGAAAGTTGAGATTGAACTGCGTGGGCTTGCCCGCAACCGTGGGCTGGTTCGTGAGATTCTTTATCTCGCCGGAAAGAAAAAACGCGCGACTCGTGTCGCCGCCCGCGGT
>CAYNDW010000877.1:0-2972 GCA_964395375.1 uncultured Cytophagia bacterium | reverse complement strand
TACCCGGAGTTTGCAATTCGTGAGTTGGTTGCCAATAGCCTGTTTCACCAAGATTTTAACGTGACCGGCACGGGTGTGACTGTTGAAATTTTTTCCGACCGAATCGAAATCACGAACCCGGGAAAACCGCTTATCAACACGCTTCGCTTTATTGACTATCCACCGCAATCGAGAAATGAAACGTTGGCGGCGTTCATGAGAAGAATAAACATTTGCGAAGAAAGAGGAAGCGGCATAGACAAAGTTATAACCAGTGTAGAGATATTTCAATTGCCGGCGCCTGATTTCGTAGAGACGGAGAATCACCTCAAAGTCATCCTATATGCACACAAAAGCTTGTCGAAGATGGATAAACAGGATCGAACTCGAGCCTGTTATCAGCATTGCTGTCTCAGATACGTTTCTGGAGGTAACAAAATGAGCAATAGTTCACTTCGGGAACGTTTTAAGATTGCGGAACGGAATTATCCTATCGCTTGGCGAATACTTAAGGAAACGATTGAAGCCGGCCTCATCAAGCCTGCTGACCCGACAAGTAAATCCAGAAAGTACGCCTTCTACATTCCATTTTGGGCCTGAGGTTAATTGCTATGCCCACTCTCTATCTCCTCGACGCCAGCCCGTACATCTTTCGGGCGTTCTTTTCCATTCCCACTACGATGCGCACACCCGCGGGCGCCGCGGCGAATGCGGTCTATGGTTTCACCGCGTTCTTGCTCGATCTCATCAAACAAAAAGAGCCGACGCATATTGCCGTGGCGTTCGACGGCAGCCTCACGACTTCGTTTCGCAATGAGTTTTATCCCGCGTACAAAGCGCAACGCGAGCACGCCGATCCCGAGCTGGAAGCGCAGCTCGAGGCCTGTTTCGCCGTGACCGAAGCGCTCGGTATGAAAGCTTTCATCGATGACCGCTACGAGGCCGATGACATTATCGGCACGCTCATCGCAAAGTTCGCGAAGAAAGATTGCGACTTCGTCGTGGTGTCCGGGGATAAAGATCTCGCGCAGCTTGTGAACAAGCGCACGCTGCTGTGGGATTATGCGAAGGATCGCCGCTTCGACGCGAAAGCGGTGCGCGAACATTTCGGCGTGAAGCCCGAGCAGATCGTCGATCTGCTCGCGTTGCAAGGCGATGCAGTGGATAACATTCCGGGCGTGAAAGGGATCGGCGCGAAAACCGCAGTCGCTTTGCTTGAGAAATTTCCAAGCCTTGCAGCGCTTTATGCAAAGCTCGCGCACGTGGAGATGATGGATATTCGCGGCGCCGCGGCGCTTCGCGCGAAGTTGGAAGCAGGCCGCGAGTCGGCTTTCCTCTCGCATCGCCTCGCGACGATTGCGACGGATGCGCCCTGCAAAGTAACCTGGAAGGAATTGCAATATCGCGGCGCCGATCGCGCGCGTGTTACGGCGCTCTTTGATGAACTCGGCTTCGGCCGCATTCGCGAGCGCATCGCGAAGTGGCAATGATAAGACCTTCCTCCCGTTAGACGCGACACCCTTCGAGCTGCACACGGAACAAAAACGCACGCCGTATGGATTGAGACGTTCTGCGTGCGTTCTTGTTCCGTCTCCAGCCGTGATACCCGCCGTGATTTATTTTTTTCGCAAACCCACCTGCAACACCACGAGTGCAATTAGATTCAAACTCACGCCCAAAACGAGGTTCCAGCCCAAGCCCAGTTGGAAGAGCATTCCGCCCAATAACGCGCCGGCCATTCTGCCGAGCAAGAGCATGGTCATGTTGAGGCTCATCGTTTGCGCGCGCGCGGAGGGCACAAGCTCGGACATGAGCGGCAGCGTTGCGACTAAAGTAAATTCAAACGTCAAAAAAAGCAGAAAGAGGCCGAGCAAAGCGCCGCTCACGCTGACGGCGATGACGTGCAATGAGGCAAAAGCGCACGCGCTGGCGATCAAGCCATAAGCTACTGCGCGCCGCTTGCCGAGGCGATCCACCCACGCCATCACGCCGCCCTCTCCGAGCAACTCCGCGGCGCCGATAACGAAACTCGCGAAGCCCAACGCCGCGAGACTAAGCCCAAAACTATTTTCCAGCCACGCGCCGAGAATGACCAACACGCTTTCATTGGCGGCGCTTACCAAGAAGCCGAGGGCGAGGCCGCTCCAAACGCGCGTGTCCACGAGCACGATGCGCCAGCGTTGCAGCGTGTGCGCGCGGGAGTTTTGCGTATGCACGTGCGGCGCGGGATTTCGCAGGACGCGCTGCAGAGCGAAGAGGGCAACGAGGCTCATGCCGGCCAGCGACCAAAACGGAAATTGCCACGCGTGCGCGGAGTTGCGCGCCATGAGCCAACCCACCGCGGGCATGCCGAGCAGAAAGGAGAGCGACCACGAGGTTTCATAAATGGCAACGACGAAGCCGCGACGCGAATAATCCGTGCGCTCGCTCCAATAGGAATAGGCCGCGGGGTCGTAAATGTTTTTTGCAGTGCTTGCGATAAATAAGAGCAGGGTAAAAGTCGCGAAGCCGGGCAGCGCTAGCGCGAGGACGAGCGCGGCAAGAAAGAGCGCCAGCGCGAAGAGCATCACCTTACGCGCGCCGTAGCGCTCGGGTAGGCCGGCAAACAGCGGCGCGCCGGTGGCAAGCGCAAAACGCGCAGAGGTGACGAGCACCAAAGTTTGCTGCGACACGTGCAAGGCGCGGCTGAACTCCGGCATGAAAGGATAGATCATGCGAATGACGATATTGAAAAGCACGCGGGCGAGCGTGGTAACCGTGAGTTGCGTGCGCCAGTGGAAGGGCAGTTGTGACGGAGAACTAGAATTGTCGTGCAAGCTAGCGGCCTTTGCGCTGCGTTCAGGGCAGAGAGTGGATTTGAGTTTGGCGCGTTCAAAGTCGCGGCTTTTATCGCCAAGCGCAAATCTTTTTTTGGGGATAGAACGATCAAACCGCGGCCGTGTCCAGGGCCAGGCTAATTCCCCAGGGCGGGGCCAAGTTAATTCCCCACCCGT
>CAYNDW010000876.1:0-2973 GCA_964395375.1 uncultured Cytophagia bacterium | reverse complement strand
CATCTTGTCTGCAGGCAGGATGCCTGCGCTACTCCACACGTAACTGAGGCATTACTTGTCCACCCGCGCCTTTGCGATTTATATTCGAGCCGGCGAGATCGTGCTGCGACCTTCATGTGTCGCGCAACGTGAAATGCAATTATCCGCCAAGCCTGATCCGCAGCGCATATCGCCGCGGTAATGCCTCAGTTATTGGTGGAAAATGTAGCGCAGACATCTTGTCTGCAGGCAGGATGCCTGCGCTACTCCACACGTAACTGAGGCATTGCTCGCCGCGGGCAAAAAGCCTTGACACCTCGTCACTGCGTTGCTATATTGCTCGCGCTTAAAAACGTTGTCGCCGCGTCACACTCCCACTTGAAAGGCTGATATGAAGCGAGCATTCTTCCACGCCCTCTTGGTGTTCCTCCCGCTCCAGCTTTTCGCCCAAACGCCCTCCGAATGGCAAGCGCATCGCGCGGAGCTGCTGCGACATCTCAGCGAAAAGAGCGTGGCCATCCTCAAAGCCAATCCCGAATACTTGCGCAACGGCGATGTGGAATACGACTATCGTCAAAGCAGCAATTTTTATTATCTCACCGGCGTGCCGGAAAAAGAATCCATGCTCATTCTCGCGCCGAGTGGGATCAATGTGCGCGAGCTGGGCCGTCGCGTAAAAGAAATTCTTTTTGTGATGCCGCGCAATCCCATGGCGGAAACCTGGGAAGGCATTCGCCTCGGGCCGCAGGGCGCAAAGGAACAACTCGGCTTCGAAGCGGTTTTCACCAACGACCGCTTTGAAGAATTTGCCGAACGCGCGCTGGCCAACGCCGACACGATTTACATGGAAACCGAACGCGCGAGCATGAATGCGCCGTTAAATGAATCGCTCGATTTCATCAAACGCGCGCGCGAACGTTTTCCCAACGTTGTCGTTGCCGATCCGCGCAAGATGCTGCACCCCATGCGCGAGATCAAATCCGCGGGCGAGATCGCGCTCTTGCGCAAGGCGATTACCATCACCTGCGTCGGCCATCGCGAGGTCATGCGCTCGGCCCAAGCGGGCATGCGCGAATACGAGCTGCAAGCCATGCTCGAATATGTCTTCACGCAAAACGGCAGCGAGCGTTTGGGCTTTCCTTCCATCGTCGGGTCCGGGCCGAACTCGTGCATCCTGCATTATCGCGCGGGCAATCGCGTCATCAACCGCGGCGAAGTGATCGTCATCGACCTCGGCGCGGAATACGGCATGTATACCGCGGACGTGACGCGCACGATTCCGATCAGCGGCAAGTTCACGAAAGAGCAGGCCGCGATATATCAAATCGTGTATGATGCGCAAGAGGCCGCGTTTCAAAAGATCAAACCGGGCGCGGCGTATCGCGAACCGCACGAGGCTTCGGCGCGTGTGGTGACCGAAGGGTTGCTCAAGCTCGGCATACTTAAAGGCACGGTTGAAGAAAATTTAAAGAGCCGCGCGTATGCAGAATTTTTCTTGCACGGCTCGAATCATTACATCGGCCTCGACGTGCACGACGTGGGCACGTATGGGCCGCTCAAACCGGGTGTGCTCATCACGGTGGAGCCGGGCATTTATATTTCCGAAGCCACGGCGCAGAAACATGGCTTGGACAAAAAATACGTCAACATTGGTGTGCGCATTGAAGACGACGTGCTCGTCACGCCCACCGGCTATGAGTTGCTCTCCGGCTCCGCGCCGCGTTCAATCGCGGAGATCGAAGCGTTGATGGCGGAAACCGGCAAATTTGAGAATTGAGATGAAGCTGACTTTGTTGTTTGTCCTTTGGTGTTTGTCTTTCGTTGTTGCACTCCCAGTGCGCGGGCAGCTTGTTTTATCCGCCATCGAAAAAACCGTGAGCAGTCAAATCGCTGTGCCCAATGTCTCATGGCAAGAGCTAAAAGCGCGTTTGAGTTCGAGCGATTCCGCGAACTTCCTCCTCTTCGATACCCGTCCGCGCGAAGAATATAACGTGAGCCATCTTTCTCGCGCCATACAAGTCGATCCCCAATTACCCACCGAACAATTCCTCGCGCAATACGGCGATTCGCTTAAAAATAGAAACGTCGTGTTCTATTGCTCCGTGGGCTATCGCAGTTCGCTCTTCCTGCAACGCGCGCAAAAAGCGTTGGCGGAGAAAGGCGCGCAGGCCGCGCTCAATTTGCAGGGCGGCATCTTTCGTTGGTATAACGAAGGCAACCTCGTCGTCGATGCCAACGGCCCAACCGACAAAGTTCATCCTTACGATAGAATTTGGGGCAGCTTGGTGAAGGCGAGAAAGAAGAAAGAATAGTCCACTCTGGCGCAGGTTTAAACCCTTCGCCCGGGCATAATCCAACCATAAGGAGCGTCTCATGTCTCAACTTTCGCGTCGCGGCTTTATCAAATCCATTGCCGGCGTCACCGCTTTTCCCGCAATCCTCACGAGCAAGTCGCGCGCGCAAGCTCGCGCCGGCGGCAAGCTGCCCGTGCTCGTGTGCAGTCGCGGGCAAGAGTGGGGCATGAAAACGAATGCGCCGGGTTGGGAGATTTTGAAAAGCGGCGGCAGCTTGTTGGATGCGATTGAGAAATCTGCGAACGTCACCGAGCTTGATCCCGAAGACACCAGCGTGGGCTATGGCGGCTTGCCGAATGAGGAAGGCGTGGTGCAACTCGACGCTTCGTGCATGTACGGCCCGACCTATAAAGCCGGCGCGGTCGCGTGTCTTGAAGGCATCAAAACACCTTCAAGTGTCGCGCGTTTGGTGATGGAGCGCACGGATCACATGCTGCTCGTGGGCAGCGGCGCGCAGCGATTCGCGATTGCGCACGGATTTCAAATCGAAAACTTGCTCACGGAAAAAGCGCGGCTCGCGTGGTTGAAATGGAAAGAGAATCTGAGCGCGGAGGATGATTGGCTCCCGCCCGCGGATGGTGTGTATCGCGAGCTCAACGGCCGGCCCACGGGCACGATAAACGTGCTTGGCGTTGATGCG
>CAYNDW010000875.1:0-2984 GCA_964395375.1 uncultured Cytophagia bacterium | reverse complement strand
TGCTCGCGCTGCACCAACAACTCGCCGCAGCCAAGTTGGAGCACGAGCAAACCGCACTCAAACGTCAAATCGCGGTCACGGACCGGCAGATCGACCATCTCGTGTATGAGTTGTACGGCTTGAGTGAGGAGGAAATCAAAATCGTGGAAGAGAGCAAATGAGGGCGACTCCGTAGGAGTCAAATGTTTATAGAAAACGATCTCCGCTCCCCTCAAAACTCCGAAGGAGTGACATGTGAAATCGTCCACGGACTTCGCGATGAATACCGCAACATGCCACTCCTTCGGAGTTGAGACAACACACGGTGGCCGCGATCTATAAACATTTCACTCCTAACGGAGTTTGAAATCCCGCCACGACCGCATAGTGGAACTGGTCGAACGTATGCTCGCGCTGCACCAACAACTCGCGGCAGCCAAATTGGAGCACGAGCAAACCGCGCTCAAACGCCACATCGCGGCCACAGACCAGCAGATCGACCAGTTCGTGTATGAGCTGTACGGCTTGAGCGAAGAAGAAATCAAAATCGTGGAAGGGCAGACCTAAACATTTGGTTGCCTCATCGTCATGAGATGTGTATATTGTTCTACTACTACTAATGACGGAGGCAACCCATGAGCTTGCAAGAAATCTTAATCGATATTCATGCACTGGAAGACGAACTTTTGCGCTTCGAGCGCAAGTACGGTATTCGTTCTGAAACTTTTTACGCGGCTTATCAAGCCGGCGAAGAGCCTGAAGATGAGAATTGGGTGTTGGACTTCGGCGAATGGGCCAGCGTCTATCGCACGTGGCTAACGCGCCAGGCCGAATACCGCAATGAAGTGCAACGCATGCAACGCCAAGCACCGAGCCTCACGGGATTGATTCGTGTGCCCGCGGCATGAAGACTCCTTTTCGCACCCTCGAAGATTACGAGTTGTTCTTGTATTCTCTGTCGCAAGAATTTCTCGCGATCCGCCGATCCACAATCACGTTGGTTCGCCTCGGCACTTCACTTGGCCGTGTGAGTGGAGAAGTGTTTTTCGACCATGACTTCCGACTAGTAGTTCGTGAACGAATCTTGTATCACCGCCTGCCCATTGTCATGGATTGGTATGGTTATGAAGCTTGGCGCGGCCTTGAGAAGTTATATTGGTACGATTCTCAGCCGCATCCTAATGATCCCACTCTCCAGAGCACGCATCCCCATCACAAACATATCCCGCCCGACCTCAAGCACAATCGCATACCGGCGCCAAGTCTGAGTTTTGTGCAACCCAATTTGCCTTTTCTTATTCGAGAGATTGAAACTCTATTGTTCGAAATTCAATCCGAGGGTTGAACCACCCGCCACGACCGCAAAGTGGAACTGGACGAACGTATGCTCGCGCTGCACCAACAACTCGCCGCAGCCAAATTGGAGCACGAGCAAACCGCGCTCAAGCGCCACATCGCGGCCACAGACCGGTAGATCGACAATCGCGTGTATGAGCAAAGCGGTTTGGCTTAAAAAAATTCATCTTCAATGACAGGCAAGGTTAAGCCGCGGGTGAAATGCGCCGCGCTCAAACAATTTCTTGTCTCGCCGCGCGAAGCTTTGTATCTTGCCGCGAGATTGTTTGCCCCGGCGCGAACGGGGCCGGTGACTGGCTGAGATAAGTTTTCACAACTGAGGAGCGCGCGATGAAGTTTGCCCTATGGGAAAGTATCCTGCTGGCAGTTTTGATGGTGGCGACGGTTGCGATTTTTATACGTGATGTTTCGCAAAAATTTCGACTGATCACCCAGGGCCGCGCCGAGCGCAAGCGCACGGATCGCCTCGGCGCGCGCTTGTGGCAGACGTTTAAAGAAGTGGCGCTGCAATCGCGCGTGATTGGCGGACGCCCCGTCGCCGGGTTGCTGCACGCGATCGTGTTCTTTGGCTTTGGCGCGTTCGGCCTCGAAACGCTCAATCATTTTCTCAAAGGCTTTGGCTTTGATCTACTCCAGCCGCTCTTGGGCAACGGCTATCTCGCGTTCAAACTTTTTTTGGCGGTTATGGCTGTGCTCGTTAGCGTTGCCATTGCCGGCCTGGCCTTCCGCCGTTTTGTGTTGGTGAAGTTTTCACCCGATCCCAAATCATACAGCTCCGGCTTTGTCGCATTTTTGATTCTCTTGCTGATGCTCACCTATCTCAACAGCATCACCGCGGCTCCCATTGCGGCTAAGGCCAACTGGTGGGTGCATGCGCTGATCATCCTTCTTTTTCCTCACCTCATTTTGCGCTCCAAACATTTTCACATCGTCATGGCGCCGATCAACATTTTTTTTCGCACACACCGGCTGGGAGAATTTTTGCCTTTGACGCTTGATCAAGAAGCAATGGCGGAAACGGAGGAGATCGATTTAGGCCTGGAGAAAATGGCGCAAACGCCGTGGAAGATGCGCATGGATTTTCTCACCTGCGTGGAATGCAAGCGCTGCACGGAGCAATGCCCGGCGGCAACCTGCGACCAAGAGCTGAATCCGCGTGGATTTATTTTAGCCGGACGCAGCGCGATGCTAGCCGGCGATGGCGAGCAAGCGGTGATTGGCAGTGTGATCTCCGAAACCGCGCTCGGGCAATGCACCAGTTGCGGTGCGTGCGAAAACATTTGCCCGGTGGGCATCGAGCATTTGCAATTGCTGCTCGGCGCGAAACGCGCGCAAGCTCTGGCCATTGGCAAAGGCATGGTCGCCACGGAATTTTTGAGCAGCATCGAAAACTACGGCAATCCGTTTTCGGCGCGCAAAGACGTGCGCGCCAAGCTCATTGAAGAGTTGCGGATTCCGATTTATGAAAAAGGCAAAACGGAATACCTGCTGTGGCTCGGCTGTGTGTGGGCGTATAACAGCGATGCGCGCAAAAGCGTCGAAGCGATGGTTGAAGTGCTGCGGCAAAGCAAAGTCAGTTATGGCGTGTTGGAACAGGAGTCGTGCAGCGGGCATCATTCGCGGCGACAGGGAGAGGAAATGCAGTTTCA
>CAYNDW010000874.1:0-2990 GCA_964395375.1 uncultured Cytophagia bacterium | reverse complement strand
AATGCTTGCCCGATCACTTCATTGCTTGGGATTTGATCGTTTATGTACTTGACTAATCCTTCAAACCCATTCGCATAGCCTCTCATTTCTTGCTGTTCTTTGATCGTTTTTAGCCGGCTCGTTCCTTCATAAATTATCACCCGCGCAGCTTTCCTCGTGAGATTTTTGAAGTCACTTAAATTTTTGGCGAACAAGATCGCCCCTAAGTTTGTAATATGAAATTTCTCCTCATCCGACCGAATCAATTTCTCTGCGGCAAGGCTCTCAATAATGGCGTATTTGTTTTCCGGAAGGTTTTTATTCAAAAGCTCGAAATACGCGGCGAAGTCAAGCAGCTTCAAAATTTCATCTTTAGAAAAATCACGGGCGGCTAGTTCTTCTTCAAAACCGGAATATTCAAAGCGCGCTAAACATCTATGGACTTCCTGCTTTGTCATTTTTCGAGTTTGGCCTGCCGTACGGAGATAAGATTGATAGATCTCTTTGCCACGAACATGCACGGGCTTCATCTCAGATTCCGGGACGAAAACAAACAAAAGAGGGACGCGCTCGACGTGCAATATTGCGTGCTGAATTGTAATGGCAGGTTCAAGGCCATCTCGAGCAATGTTTCCTAATTTTTCAATTATCTTGTCGTACTCATGAGGCGGCAAGCCCGTTGGAATGCCTGAGCTGTTGATTCCAAATATAAGAAAGCCCCCGCCCTCGTGATTAGAAAAAGCCGAAAGATGTTCCTGCAGCCTCTCCAGCTTTGGCGATAGGTTTAGTTTCCAGTCCAACTCGTTCAATTCTTGCGCAACCGGCTTGAGGCTTTTCTCTAACAATGCTAGTGCGCGACGTTCCCATGTTACCATATTCCTTGCTCCGTTACATAGCCATTACATAAGCAAGCTTTTGTTTGTTAGACAATTATAGCCGGCTTGGCTTGCGATCACATTTACCCAGTTACATGAGAATCACAAGAATAACGAGCATCTCATGACACCCAGGCAAGCCATGGAATCAAGATACACAAATCCCTTTCAAATTACCCACGATTTTCTTTCCTTTGCCGGTCAAATTTGGAGCGCACATGTTTCAAAAGATCAGCATAGAAAACTACAAGAGCATCAAAAGCCTGCCCGACTTCGAGATGAAGCCCGTGAACATCTTGATCGGCGCGAACAATGCCGGCAAGAGCAATTTTCTAGACGTGTTCGCGTTTTTGCGGGATACGTTGACGCTTAGTCTTATTCAAAAGTATGAAGAATACTCAGGAGGAGGCTACTTTAATCATATAATAAAAGACGGAGGATGGCGTGAGGCTATAACGAAAAGGGGAGGCACGTCGAGTATTTGCCATAACCGCGAAGGCTTCTTTGGAATTGATGTTTCAAGTGAATTGTTTAACTACTCCCTTAAAATTTTTCGTGGAGGAGTAAACGCGGAAATCGGGGAAGAAAAACTAGTTCGAAACAAAGATGCTACTCCAATTTTAGAACGCGATCGGCATGGGAATACAGATTTTCGGTTAAGAAATGGGGAGGTTAAGAAGTTTAACCAACTTGAAAATCGCGGAATGACTGGCCTAAACGATGCTCTATGCTCAAAAGTAATTGATGAAGCCGCCATCGCCTTTGCTCAAAAACTTTTCGAGATTAAAATCTACAATCGTATCCACACCGAGAATGACTCGCCGATTCGCGCTCCCAAAATACCCAAAGGTGAAACGATCTTGGATGAAGACGGCGGCAACTTGGTGGGCGTGCTGCACCAGCTTTCGCAAACCGAGCCGTGTTTTTTGGCGCGGCTCAGTTCATTATTGAATGTCGTCTTCGATGATTTCGCTCAAATATCTTTTCCAAGCGGCAATGAAGGCGAGCTTTTAATTCGTTGGGAGGATAAGAGTGGAAGAATCTCAAACGCCTCCCAACTTTCGGACGGGACGCTCAAGTTTCTTTGCTTGATTGCCATTTTAAAGAATCCGAACCCGCCGGCGTTCATCGGCATCGATGAAATAGATGCGAATCTTCATCCGAAAATGCAGGCGGTTTTGGCGGATATTATTGGCGAGATCTCGAACAAAACGCAACTTGTTGCCACCACGCATAACCCCGATTTTTTGTCAATGTTCAGCCCCGATGAAATCGTGGTTCTCGTAAAACACCGGGGGGAAACAGAGCTGCGACGCTTTTCAACAAAAGGCGCGTTGGATTTATGGATGAAACATTTCGGCACGCGCAAGCTTTGGCTTATGGGTGAATTGGAGTCGCGATGGTAAAGCCCAAGATCATCATTTGTTCGGAAAGCCGAAAATCAGTGAAGTCCCCTGATCGGTTCATGCACAAATTCAGCGCCGACGGTCAAGCCTTAGCTGGTTTATTGAAGAACAACTTCACGGTTTTGCAAAGGGAGGAGATCGAGATCGAAGCTGTGGGTTTTAACGGCAAAACTGCGTTTATGCGGGAGTTGCCTCTTTTTGTGTTCAGCAAATTCGCGGAGTATCGCCATCGCAATGGCGACGCCAAGCTTTTCATCATTGCTTTGCGGGATGCAGACACAGACGACGCCGGAAAAATTGCCGAGATGCGTCGCCAAATCATCGACAAGATCAAAAAACTCTCGCTAAAACGAAGCGAAATTCAATGTGTTCATGTTATGTTCGCGGTGCAAGCCATCGAAGCTTGGCTGTTGGCTGATGACCAACAACTCAATGACCATTTAGGCGTAATGAACAAGATCAAACATGAGAACAATCCTGAAAAAATCAAACACCCGAAGCAAATTCTACAAAGCCTTTTTGCGCAGTTTGGAAAGGAATATACGCCGCGTCAGTTAACGGGACTCTTGCCTCAAATTCGCGTTACTCAATTACTCAGGCGCAAGCACTTCAAAGAGTTTTATGCGTGCATCGAAACCATTTGCAACGCGGTATAACCCGATTTGAAATCAAACGACACCTGTGGATATCAACCCGAGGTCACATCATGGTTTTAGACTCCATCCTGCAA
>CAYNDW010000873.1:336-2992 GCA_964395375.1 uncultured Cytophagia bacterium | reverse complement strand
ATACTCCATATTATTCAACAAAAGGTGCTTTCATTGCCGGAAAAATTCCTTGCAAAGGTAAAGACCCGCGACTATATTCACCGGCTTAAAAATCGCCGTAAAGCTTTTGAACTTTTTAAAACGCCTGCCGGTCTGTTCCTCTAACTCAAACAGTGGCAGAAGATCAAAATTCGGAGATGAGAATATGGCAGTAATGGGAAAAATGCGGGAGTACACGAAAGTACTTCTGTACGTCCTGGTGATTGCGTTTATCGGCACGATCATTTTCGATTGGGGTATGGACGTCACCGGCATCAAAAACCAAAACACCACGATCGGCAAAGTAAACGGCAACGAGTTGCAGGCGCAAGCCTACTTCAATGCCTATGAACAAGAGATCGACAATCTGCGCAAACGCGCGGGCACCGATCCGTCCGAAAGCCAATTGGATTTTCTGCGCAATCAAGTTTGGGAAAACATGGTGCGCGACGCGCTGGTCACGGAAGAAATTCGCAAACGCGACATCACAGCCAGCGACGGCGAGTTGGTTCATTATATCTACAAAGCGCCGCCGGATATTCTCAAACAGAATCCTTCCTTCCAAAATGAAAATGGCGAGTTTGATTTTGCCAAATATCAATCGGCTTTGAACAACCCCGATGCGCAGCTTCAGCCCTTCTGGCAATCCGTGGAATCATATATGCGCGGCTCGTTGCCCTATCAAAAATTTCAAGACATTCTCGACGCTTCAGCCACAGTCACGGAAAGCCAGGTCAAAGAGGAATATTTGAAGCGCAATGAAAAAATCGTGGTGCGCTACGTGCTCTTTTCCTCCGACAAATATCGCCAAGCCGGCGCGACCGCGGAGGCGAAGGAGGTCGAGAAGTATTACAACGAGCACAAAGAAGAAGAGTTCAAAGAGGCGGAGAAACGCAAAATCGAATACGTCACCTTCTCCACTCAGGCCACCCGTAAGGACTCCCAGGCCGTGCGCGACTTGATCGCCGATCTAAAAGCACGCGCGTTAAGCGGTGAAGACTTCGGCGAACTGGCGAAAAAATATTCCGAAGACGAATCCAATCGCGACAAGGGCGGCGATTTGAGTTTCTTTAAACGCGGCGCCATGGTGAAATCGTTTGAAGATGCGGCATTCGGCGCAAATGCCGGAGAGATCGTTGGCCCGGTGCAAACGCAATTCGGCCTCCATGTCATCAAAGTTTTGGAGAAGAAAACCGAGAACAATGAGGAGCAGGTGCATGCCAGCCACATTTTGCTCAAGTTTAATTCTTCCCCGGAGACCATTGCCGCCGCCAAAGACAGCGCTAATTATTTTTCCGCGAACGCGAAAGAAACTTCTTGGGAAGAGACCTTGAAGAGTGAAAAATTGCAGGCGCAAACTAGCGCCTACTTTCCCGAAGGCTCAGGTTTTGTGCCCGGCGCGGGCATGAATCGCGCGGCTTCACGTTTTATTTTTAAAAACAAAACCGGCAGCATCAGCGACGCGATGGAGATTCCGCAGGGCTATTTGGTTTTTCGCGTCACGGAAGCGCAAGCCGAGCATGTCAAAACTTTGGAAGAAGTGAAAACGCAAATCGAATCCAAGTTGCTCGCCGATCGCTGGAAGCAGGTGGCCGATCAGATCGCCGGAAAATTTTACGCGGACTTAATCCAAAAAGGCACGACCGCATTAGATTCCACAAGCGTGGGCGACACCTTAACCGTTGCCACAACCGAGCCGTTCACGCGCACCGGCTATGTGACCGGCATTGGACGCGACCAAGATTTCATCGGCGCGGCCTTCGCGCTCAAGCCGAATCAGATTTCAAAACCGGCAAAAGGTCAACGCGGCTCATATCTTTTGCAGCTCGTATCCAAAGCGGCGTTTGACGAAGCTGCTTATAATTCTCAAAAAGATGGCATCCACCAGCAACTGTTCGACCGCGCCAAACAAGAAGCATTTACGCAATGGTATGCGGACCTGAAAGAGAAGGCCAAGATCGAAGACTTCCGTCAGAAGTTTTTTTAACCGCGACGACCTGCCTGTTTAAAAGCCCCAACTCTGGGGCTTTTTTATTTATGGCCAAACCCGCCGATCTATTGCAGTTTTTTTTCATATTTCTGTGTGACTTTTTGAGGTCGAGTTGCGACTATATAAATGTAAATCGGGGATTAAAGAGATCGTCGGGCGTTGGGGGAAACATGGGGAAAGGGGGGAACGATCCAACTTAGGCCAAAGCTGGAAGCCCATCCCGTGGCGCTTCCAGCTTTTTTTGTTTTTCCCCGTACCACCTCGCCTCACTTTGATTGCTACCTGCCAGTTTCTTCCAGCCAAGCTGCGCGTTTGAATCCAATCCCCAAAATTCTACAAGCTCTATTGCCCGCAGGTTCGTTTGCTTCTCATTTCAGCCGAGTGAAGCCTTGGCTTCAAAAGCAAAAAACTTTTTGTAAGCGGCTTGAACGAATATAACGGATACAGCTTTTTCCTTATCCGTTATATTCGAAAAAACCGTTTGCAAAAAGCTTTGGGTTGCGGCTTGGCCGCGTTGAGTAATTGGGTAGGCGAAGGGCGCTTCGTTTTGGGCGCAGGTTAGCCTTTGATTATAACAACTGCTGCTCTGCCAAAAAACGATAGAAATTATCGCGCTCGCGCGGCATGGAATAAGCTTGCGCCAACTCC
>CAYNDW010000873.1:0-326 GCA_964395375.1 uncultured Cytophagia bacterium | reverse complement strand
CCACGCCGTTCCTTTGAATTTTTTCTTTCAACGCCGGCTCGCGCAGCAGTTGTTGCGTCAACGCGAGGTGCGTTTCCAAATCATCCGGCTTAGGCATTAAACACGTTTCGCCATGAATCGAAAAGCCGCGATTGCCTTCGGCGTCGGCGCACACGACCGCGCAACCACTGGCCATGCCTTCCAGCGCAGGCAGAAAAAAACCTTCGCGCGGATTGGGCAAGGCCACAAAAATATCCGACACCCGCAACGCCGCGGCAAAGTCTTCGCGCGCAAGATAATCGAGCAGCAACGTAACGGTCGCGCCGCTTGCCACCAGCTCGCGCTGC
>CAYNDW010000872.1:0-3005 GCA_964395375.1 uncultured Cytophagia bacterium | reverse complement strand
CTATTTCAAAACCATCATTCTGCCGAACAACGTGGAAGACGATTGCTTCGCGCCGGCAGAGGTCATTTCCAAACGATAGAAGTACAAGCCGGAGTTGAGGCGGCTCGCGTTGAAGTTCGTCTCGTGATTGCCCGCGGGTTGCGCGCCCAATGATTGAATGGCGACGCTGCGGCCGAGCACGTCGTACACTTTCAACGTGACCGTGCCGGAAGTCGGCATGCCGTAGCGAATCGTGGTGGAGGGATTGAACGGATTCGGATAATTGCCATAGAGCACGAAGGCTTGCGGAATGCCGTTTTCTGCGTCACGCTCTGCAACGCCGGTGAGCACGGTGTTGGCGTCCATATAAGCCCACACCGGTGAAGCGCTGCCGCCCCGCTCTTTAAACCACCACGTCCAGTTGCCGTAATCATCGGCAGTGTTGGGACGTGTGTCGCCATCGAACAGCAATGCGCCGAGAAATGCAATGCCATCGCCGCGGCCGGTGGGATAACCGATTTTGGTGAGGTCAATCGCGAGCTCAATGAAAAAGCCGTCATCGACGTCCGCGGGATTGTTGATGGTGGTGTTGGCTTTCAGGCTAACAACCGCTGTCGCAGCGCCGGCAGTGGCGAGATAGCCTTCCACCACGGCTTGGCCCGCGGGATTGAAACGCACGATGACTTCGCGGCCGAGCAAGTCATGATTATCCGGCTCGCGCGCGACGCGGTCGTTAATCATGAAACGGATGCCGTCCCATTGCGGATCGCTATCGAGCGCAGTCACGGCGCCGTCGCGCGCATCAACGCCGATATAAAGCATATCGCCTTTGAAGAAGTATTTGAAAGTGGCATCTCCGGGATCAAGCACGGCTGCGCGCGCGCCTCCGACTTCGGGTTGGAATTGGCCGCTGGCAATCGGGCCGATGCTGGGATAACTCGCGCGCAGCGCATCATCGCCGTAACGAATATCGAAGCTCGGCGCTTTCGCCCACACGGCTTCGTTCAACTTTCCGTCAATCGTCGGCGCGGCATTGTTGCCCGCATTGGGAATGATCATTTCAGGCGCAAGCTCGGGCAACGTGCCGGAATCAACCGTCACGTCGGGACGCACGTGAATACGCACGCTGTTGCTGACGAACGCGCTGAACGGGCCTTGGAACCACGTGCGATTGCCGCTCAACTTGCCGGGAATCACGGGCCATTGCCAGTCGGCGTCATACAGCGAAATATTGAAGCTGACAATATCGCCTGCGGCTTTGGTGGCGTCATAACCGCGCGGCGCGAGGTTCATGCGAAATTCCATGGTGTAGCCTTGATCCGCGAGCGTGTCCGTATTGCTGATGCCTTGCACGGTCGTGGCCGCATCCCAAATTTGCAGATTGTCGGGATTGCGCGGACCGCCGGCTGCGCCGAAGAAACTCGGCAGCGCGCCGAGGTTCGCGGTGGCGGGATCAGCCCACGGCTCGGAAACCCAGCCATAAAAATATTCAAACGGCGGAGCGGGACGATCAACAGATTCTTTTCTGCGAATGTTCATGAGCACGCCGTCGAAGCGATTGAACAAACCCGCGCCCACGGAGCTGTCTTTCACTGCAATGCCGAGATACAACTCATTGCCAACTACGAGGAACTTCAGCGTGGCATCGAGCGGATCGGTGGGCTCGGCTGCGCCTTCATTTCTAAAACCGCTGCCGGGAAGGCCGGCGTCTTTGCCGTATTGCAGGCACACGGTTTCGGCTTTACTCCACGCGGCTTCATTCAAATTGCCATCGAGCGTGATGGTGCCGCTCGTCACGCGGCGCGCCCAAATCGCATCCGCGCGCTCGCGTCCGCCAGGCTCGCCGCCGGGGACGAAGGTGTTGGGATCCATATAAGCCCACACCGGCGAAGCGCTGCCGCCCCGCTCTTTAAACCACCACGTCCAGTTGCCGTAATCATCCGCAGAGTTGGGCCGCGTGTCGCCATCAAACAACAACGCGCCGAGCCACGCGACGCCGTCGCCGCGGCCGCTCGAATATCCGACTTTGGTGAGATCGATTTCAAGCTCGAGGAAGAAGCCTTCGTCAACGTCCGCGGGATTGTTGATGGTCGTATTGGCTTTCATCGCCACGCCCGCGGTGGCTGCGCCGTTCGTTGCCAAATAACCTTCGACTTGTGCTTGGCCGTTGGGACCGAAACGCACGATGACTTCGCGGCCGAGCAGATCATGATTATCCGGCTCGCGCGCCACGCGGTCGTTGATCATAAAACGAATGCCGTCCCATTGCGGATCGCTTTCCACCGAAGTCACTGCGCCGTCGCGCACGTCCACGCCGATATACAGCTTGTCGCCTTTGAAAAAATATTTGAAGGTGGCGTCGCCGGGATCAAGCACGGCTGCGCGCGCGCCGCCGACTTCGGGTTGGAATTGGCCGCTGGCAATCGGGCCGATGCTGGGATAACTTTCGCGCAGCGCCGTGTCGCCATAACGCACGTCGAAGCTCGGGGCTTTGGCCCACACGGCTTCATCCAACATACCGTCAATGCGCGGCGCGTTGTAATGCTCGGCGTTGGGAATAACCAGCTCCGGCCCGACTTCGGGCAAGGTTTGCGTATTGACCGTCACGTTGGGGCGCGCGTAAATGCGCGCCGTGTTGCTGACAAAAGCGCTGAACGGGCCTTGGAACCAGGTGCGATTGCCGCTCAATTTGCCGGGGACCACTGGCCATTGCCAGTCGGCGTCATAAAGCGAAAAGTTGAAACTCACAATATCGCCGCCGGATTGCGTGACATTATAACCGCGCGGCTCGAGATTCATGCGAAATTCCATGGTGTAGCCTTGATCGGCGAGCGTGTCCGTATTACTGATGCCCTGCACGGTCGTGGCCGCATCCCAAATTTGCAGATTGTCGGGATTGCGCGGGCCGCCCGCGGCGCCGAAGAAACTCGGCAGAGCGCCGAGGTTTGCCGTGGCGGGATCAGCCCATGGCTCGGAAACCCAGCCATAGAAATATTCAAACGGCGGCGCGGGACGATCGGCAGCTT
>CAYNDW010000871.1:0-3008 GCA_964395375.1 uncultured Cytophagia bacterium | reverse complement strand
TCGATCGCGCGTTGATGTTTGATGAGCGGCGAGCTTTCCCAAATCGGCAACCCGCCGACGATTTCGAGGCGGATGCCAATCTCGTTTGCACGTAAAAAAGTTGAGTCCATGACAATTTCCTTTTGCTTTATCAGTACCGATAAAAAACCTTTCGCGTCAATTGCTCCGCGCCCCATTGCACTTGCAAAAAGTAAAGCCCGCGCGTGATTGCAAGCGCGTTCGGTTGCCATTGCGCTTGCCAAGTTGCGGCGCGGAGGTTTTGCAACGGCATTTCGGCAACGAGCGCGCCCATGAGATTATAGACGCGCAGCCGCGGCTTTGTCGCGAGCTTGCCCTCGCGCACATGCACGACAATCGTCACGCGCTCGGCAAACGGATTCGGATAAACGTGCAGCGCGAAAGCCGAGGGCGCTTCCTCGCGCTCACTCACCGCGCTATTGCCAACCGCCCGGAAATAGTTCAAGCCGCCGGCTTGTTCGCCTACGATCAAATCGACTTTATTGTCGTTGTCCCAATTCACCAAACGCGGCACGCTGTTGAAACCGACATCGAGGCCTTCGAATGCCGCGCTCACGAACACGAACACGAACGAATCAAGCACGGCCGTGCCACGATAGTGCAGAATTTTTCCGGCCCTTGTGCCGATAAAGAGATCGAGAAGGCCGTCGCGGTCCCAATCAAACAAACACGGCACGGCGTCATCGGCCGGCACCGTGTGGAAAAACTCTTTGCGCGGCCGCGAAGCAAAAAGCGGTTGTTGCGGCGTGCCGGTGTTTATAAAAATATTCACCGTCGCGGCATTGCCCTCGCCGATATACAAATCAAAATCACCGTCGCCGTCGCCGTCGGCAAAAAACGGCGCGCTCGAATTGCCCACGTCAATGCTTTGATAATTACTCGTGCTCAAAACCAAATTCGGCGCGCGGCTGGTGCCGCGATTTTCAAAGAAAGCGATTCGGCCAAAAAAATCGCCGGAGAAGAGATCAAGGTCGCCGTCGCGATCAATATCGACCAATGCCGGCGCGGAGATCGCATAGGAGTTCAGGCGCAGGTTTTGAAAATTATCCGACACCCAACGAAACGCCGGCGCGTTTGGCGCGCCGGTGTTCTCATAAAACACAAACTGGCCGTCGATATTGCCGAGCATGAGATCAAGATCGCCGTCACCGTCGAGATCGCCGAACGCCGGCGCGCTATAACTGCCGGCTTCGAAGATGGGCAAAAAGTTTTGGGTGGTGGATTTCAATTGCGGCCGCGTGGCTTCGCCGACATTGCGATAGAACAAAAAATTATTTTGAAATTGGCGCAGGCCCGCGACGAAAAAATCTTCGTCCCCGTCCGCGTCAATATCGGCGAAGCGCGGAATGTTGTGGCCGAGAGTTGAAACCGGCTGCGGCTGCGGAAAGAAGGAATCCACGAGCGCAACAACCGGTTCTTGCGCGTTGCCGCTGTTGCGAAAATAATAGACGCTTTTATGAAAGAGATCGCCGTAAAAAAAATCCTGATCACCGTCGTGATCGAGATCGGTGAAGGCGATGCCGTTCGCGCCGTGGAGGGCGTTTGCTTGGTTTTCAAACTTGGATGATTGCATGTTGTTGGGCGACACCCCCCTAGCCCCTCTCAAGGGGGAAATTGACTCAATATTCCCCCCTTGAGAGGGGTAGGGGGGTGTCGCAGTTGCGCGCAAACCTCCTGAGATAATTTTTATATCTTCCCATTCTTCCGTTTCAAAGAAAAAGCTCGGCGTTTGCGGCGTGCCGATATTACGATACAAAACGATATAGCCGAGTGTGTTGCCATAGAAAAAATCTTGATCCGCGTCGCCGTCGATATCGGCGAACGTGGGAGCGCTGGTATATTCGCTTACCATCTTGCGCCCGCTCGCGTCAACGACGCTATCGGTTTCGAAAAAGAATTGCGCCAACGCGGGCGAGCCGACATTGCGGCGAAAGCTCAAGCCGTTGCGGCCGTCGGCGTGAAAAAGATCATAGTCCTGATCGGCGTCGATATCCACGAAGTGATACCAAGTGTTGACCACCATGGTGTCGAATGCGGTACGATTGAGCCGAAACCGATGCGCCGGTCCCGTGCCGATATTTTCAAACAGCGTTAACTGCGCGCCGTGTTCATCGGGTTGTGAGATGAACAAATCGAGATCGCCGTCGGCGTCAATATCCACAAACTGCGGGATAAACGAATCCAAGCCGCCGGTGAAAGGCAATTCGAGAATTTGATTGTTGCGCTCGAAAGCAATGCCTTCGGTCACGCGCTCAAAGTTTTGCGCGAGGAGGGTTTGAGGCGAGAAGCCGACGCTGAACGACATTGCAAGCGCGAGCAAGAAATGAAACCGGGACGAGTGAAAGGCGGCGCGTATCACGGGAAGAAGTGCTATCATGATTTTTGCATGTGAAATCAAGCTCAGAAAACCCCTCTAACGTGTCACTCCGGAAAAATCCTTTGCTCGCTGGAGACACGGCCCAGCGCTAAAAAAGATTCCCGCGGAATGACATGATCTAGGGCTTGAGATAGGCGCATTCAAGAAATAGATTTACACCGCGTTGCCAAAGGGATCGCGCAGATTGGCGGTGCGCGCGAGCCGTAGCGTTTCGCGATCAACGAGATAGTGACCGTTCGCATCTCGATCCCAGGAGCCGACGGTTAATAGAATCGCATCGATCAACGACCAAATGCCGCAACCGCCGAAGGTAAGCAGCTTGAGAACACCGAGGCCGACGTCGCCGAGATAAAAACGATCAGCCCCCAACCACCCGAGCAGCCAGGAAAGAATGAGCGCCGTGCTTTTACTTTTGGAAGAGACGATGAACTGCGGCTTGCCGGCTTCATAAGAAAGTTGATCCACCATACGTGCTCCCTGCGTTGAGGTTGGAAGTGCGATGAAAAAAAGGCGACGATACTCTCGTCGCCTTTATGCCATTAAAAGTTCAATCGTTGCAAAAAAAAGATTTTTCACACGGAGCAAACAGAGTAAACGGAGCTTACAAAGCTAA
>CAYNDW010000870.1:0-3010 GCA_964395375.1 uncultured Cytophagia bacterium | reverse complement strand
CGTCGTGCGCCTTCAACGCTTCCACAGCTTCTTTGACCGGCATGCCGAGCTTGATGCCCACGACATCCAGGAACCCGGCTTTGGCTGCAATTTTTGCCGTGCCTTCGGGGGTGCCAAAGTCTGGAGAGGGTAGAGCTTTCTCGTTGGGATACGAGCTGACACTCCTTCCTGGTTGCTGCCGCGATTGCTGCTGAGGCTGTGATGGCTGTTGAGCCTGACGCTGTTGTTGTGGTGATGATCGCTGGGCCTGGGGTTGCTGCTGTGGTGTCTGCGGTTGTCGTTGTTGACCAGCTTGCTGCTGACGTTGCTGTTGCCGTTGTTGCGCTGCCTTTTCGGCAGCCTTCTTCAGTCTGTCGAGGAAGTCATCTCCTCCCATCGATACGCCAGGAATTCCCCAAGAACATGCCAGCGCGATCAGTGCCACTGCTGTGGCCTTCCGGATAATTCCCGTTCTCATAGATGAATCTCCCTCATTCGGTGTCCTGCCCCCTGCCCCTTGATCAGAACTTTGGCACGGCACGTTTATTGGCTTCCCCTTTACGATTCTCAGCGAGTTTGGTGGCTTCACGCATCAACAGCGTATGCGAGGCTGTCACGCCGCTCACCTCTAACTGACGATTGGAGGCACTGACCATCACGGATCGACCCGTATACTCAGCCTGCACAATCGAGTATGACTGGCAGAGTCCGTTGAAAGGGTCTTTCCCGTAACTCGAATTGAAGTACCCTCCCACGATCTGCCGATTGAAATAGCCCGCGTGCAGTTGCGCTTGTTGGCGCAGGCCCACCATCCAGACAGACACGCATTTCGTAAGGATCTCGTCGGCCTTGGCTTTCATCACTTGCTGGCCTTGGGCATCGTACATCCAAATGAGTCTGTTGCTGACATCCTTCACGCTCTCCTGACCATACTTCTTTCTCAGTCCGGCCATGATGGTTTCAAAGGTCGGCCGGTTCTCCTCCTTCTCGTACGATACTTCACGCCACATGCCCCAGACGAAGGGCTCGCTCGGCGCCATCGTAACGAGTAAGCCGACATACTCCTTCTCCTGACTCGAAGGCGTGTTCGTGTTTTTCTTGGAAGCGAGTAACGGATTCATGGCCACGCCGGGCAGCGCCTCGTACGGTGGTATCGTCACGGGTTCCATGACAAGGTTCCCGTTGTGCGCCTTCAGCAGCTCCAGAGCGGCGTTGAGCGACATGCCGAGCTTCACACCGACGACATCGACAAACCCCGCCTTGGCCGCAATCTTCGCCGTGGCCTCCGGCGTGCCGAAGTCGGCCGACTCTAGCGGCGTTTCGGTGGAAAATTGCTGTAGCTCGTTGGGCCGCACCTGGACCGCATTCGGAACCGGAGCTACCGAAGCCTGCGCCACCGGCTGAGCGGCAGCCACCGCAGGCGCCAGAGCGCCCGCGCAGAGCACTTCCCACTGTGCGGCAAGGTTGGGACTCCCACCGCCCCACCCCGTGATGGTTCCGTCAGGGTGGGTCTCTATTCCCGTCTCGTCCCATTTGGTGTGGGGAAAGCGGCGATTCGTAGTGGTGAATTTTGGCCGGCCCTTTCCCGGTCCGTCTTCCCAGACGCCGGCGTATGTGTACTGATTGCCGTCGATCGCCGTCATCCGACCGGTGACGCAGTCCGCGCCGGCGCGATACAGATTCTTAAAACCGATCCAGCCGGATCGGACCTGTTCCCTTACGCAAAGCTTGTCCTTCGGCTTGTAGGTCGCGCACCATTTCGCGGCGTCATCGGGAGTCACCTTGGCTTCAACAGTGGCCGTGGCCGTTCCTGTACCGGACTTTGCGGTGACCCGCGGATTGAGACATTTGGGCAGGGTACAGATGGGCATGGACTCGCCGCCAACATTGTCCGCTGCAATGACGGAAGCGGTCATGGGAGTCTCGAACGCGGCGAGAGACAGCCACGTCACACCGGCACATACAGTCAGCCAAAGAGGTCGCATAGCCATTCCCCCTATAAGCGGTAAAAGTGTGTCCGATGAAGTTGCGTGCAGATCTCCCTTCGCGCAGTCCACACGGTGCTGTCAGAACTTTGGCCCGGCGCGCTTACTAGCTTCCTCTCGCCGCTTCTCCGCCAATTTGTTGGCCTCGCGCGTCAAGAGAACATTGGTTGCGGTCACGCCGCTTGCCCCCAATTGATGATTGGCGGCGCTGACCTTCACGTTCATGATGAGCGGCTGCGATGCCCCTGGCGGCTGGTCGGCTGAATATATAGCCTGGATGAGCGAGTGCGAATGGCAGATCCCGCCGTGCTCGTCCCTCCCGTCACTGACGCTGTAATACCCTCTCGTCACCTGACGCAAGATCTGGCCTTGGTCGTAGGAATCCCCCGTCCAGTGACCTCCGCACTTCTGCCAGATGTCCTTTGCTTTTGGTCCCATCACTTGCTGCTTTTGGGCATCGAAGAGCCATAGAAGACGCGTGTTCTCAAACCTCACGCTCTCCGGACCGTATTTTTTTCTCATGCCGGCTAAAATGGTGTCGACGGGAGGCCGGCTCTCCATGTTGCTGAACCAGACATCGCGCCACACGCCATAGACAAACACCTCATTCGGCGCATAGGTAAGCAAGAGACCGAAATACTCCGCCCCTGGATCGGAGGCCTTGCTCACGTTTTTTGTTGAGGCCATCACCGGCGTCATGACGACGCCGGGCAGCGCTTCAAACTCTAACTTGTGCTGGGGTTCCAGTTTGAGATTCGCGTTGTGCGCCTTCACCGCATCCACCGCGGCTTTGAGCGGCATGCCGAGCTTGACGCCAACGATATCCAAGAACCCGGCCTTGGCTGCAATTCTCGCCGTGGCTTCCGGCGTACCGAAATCGATAGAGGGTTGCGGCGGGTCGTAGTTTGGCTGGGCCGCGAGAGCAACCGACGACGTGGCGATTAGCACAAAGACACCTAGCAGGGGGATGGGATTCTGAGAGAAGAGTCGCGTCATCACGTTGCTCCCTTCCTATAAGCCAAGTTTGAGGCACACTGTGTCACATG
>CAYNDW010000869.1:0-3019 GCA_964395375.1 uncultured Cytophagia bacterium | reverse complement strand
TCTACGTGCAGCGGCCGCCCTCCGCGGGGGCCCCGGAGCAGGTGGAGCCCGGCGACTCCGTCGAGATCGACTACATCGGCACGTTCGCGGATTCCGGACGGGTGTTCGACACGTCCTTCGAGCGGGTCGCGAAGGACAACGTCTCGTACCTGAAGGCGGCCTCCTTCTCGTGGCGGGCGCAGTGGCAGAGCTTCGCGTTCGACGTCGGGTGCGCGGACCGGCCCCCCGCGGAACCGCAGATCGCGAAGTGCACCGCATCGATCAAGGGCTTCGACCACGGGGTCCGCGGGATGATGGCGGCGGAGACGAAGCGGATCGTCGTGCCGCCGGAGGAGGGCTACGGACCCCTGGACCCATCGAAGGTCTTCGAGCGGCCCCTCCTCCAGGAGGTCGCCGCCCGCGTCGTGATGAACGAGACCGCGTTCTCGGACGCGTACGGGACGAACGCCGCGGACGGCCTGATCGTGAAGGACCCGTTCTGGGCCTGGAACGTGAGCGTCTCCGTGTCGAATAACGTGATCACCGTGACGAATAATTTCGCCAATGTCGCGCATGGCCGCATGCTCGTGAAATCCGTTTTGCCCGCGAGCAAAGAGATCGTCAAAGTCGGCGGCGAGGGCAAATGGTTTGTGGATGCGGATTGGAAGCCGTTGCCGCAAGAAGGGCCGTATCTCGATTGGGGCGCGTATTGGACCGGCAGTTGGCGCGCGGAGATTCGCAGCAACGAAGGCGAGTATTTGACCGTGATGCAGATCGGCGACAGCAAAACTTTGACGAGCATGGCGCAAGTCACGAGCATCGCGACGGCAAATTTTTCGGGCGCGTTGATCAACAACAATCGCCTCGTGCTCTATGCGAAAACGACGAATCGTTTGAACAGCGCGAAATACACGCTCAACGCCACGGGCAACGTCGCGCATCTCATCGCAGGCTTGACTGCGAATGCGCAAGTGAAAATTTTGAAGAACGGCGTGTTGCTGCAAGAGGCAAAGAGTTCGTCGGCGGGCGTGGCGGCGTTCAACGACAATCCGAATGGCTCGGCGAATTATGCGATCAACGTCGGCGCGCCGCTCGCGGTTGAAGATGAAGAGGAGCAAAACGTTCCGGAAGATTTTGTGCTTGGACAAAATTATCCGAATCCCTTCTCGCTCGTCACTGCAAAGGCGCAATCCCAAACCGCGATTCACTATCAACTCGCGCGCGAAGAGCAAGTGCGTTTGGAAGTGTTTGATCTCAGCGGCAGATTGATTCGCACGCTGACGAGCGGCTTGCAAAGCGCGGGCGCGCATCAAATCGGCTGGAATGGTTTGACGCACGAAGGCATCGCCGCACCCGCGGGTTTGTATTTCTATCGCCTGCAAACCGCGCGGTCTTCGGCAACGAAGAAGCTTTTGTTGGTGAGGTGATTTGTTGCGCGTCTCCCCTCTAGCGTGTCATTCAGTAGGAATCTTTTTAAGCACCGGAAAGAATCTTAGGATTGGAAGCCGTGCTCGTTATTCAAAAGGATTCCTTCTGAATGACAGCTTGTGTGAAAGACGCGAGAGCTATTCTCGATATACGCTCACTACAGATTGGTTTGTAACTCTCCCTCTACTTGTCATTCTGTAAGAACCTTCCCTCGTGCTCGGAGGAAAACTAGTTTTGAGATTTGTGTCGGGAGTTAGGGAAGATTCTTCCAGAATGACAATCGAGAGGAAAGTTGCAAGCCAGTCCGCAACGGATATAAATTGAAAACACCGAATTGAACTTTCAAAATACTCAGGACGAGGATTTACCCATGTTGAACATCGGCGGCCGGCATTTTTACGGCCCTTATTCACTCGAAGATTGGACGCCCAGCGCGGAGAGCGGCATCTACGCCGTGCTCACCGGCACGGGCTTGATGTTGGATTCGGACGAGCTGCTCTATCTCGGCATCTCGCGCAACTTCGCGGACGGACGCATCGGCAAGTATCACTATGCCTATCGCTCGTGGCTGGAAAACTCCGAGCCGCGCGGCAATTTGTTTATCGCCACTTTGCCCATGCCTTTTGCGAGCGAGTTGAAGCTGGCATTAGAAGAAGAGAAGCTGCTCAAGCTGCTCAATCCGGTTTGCAATCAATTGCATTCGCCGGTGATGCGGAGCTTGTTTCGGTAACAAGCATCGCCTCTTAGGTTTGTCATTCAGAAGGAATCCTTTTAAGCACTGGAGAGGGTAGTTGTGCTTAAAAAGATTCCTTCTGAATGACAGCTCGGAGGGTGAGATTGGAAAAATTATGGTAGCGTGAACGAAGTAAGGAGATCGCAAGCATGTCAGGCCGACAAACCGCGCGAGGGCGGCAGCACTGCGTGAAGCAAATCTTTTTGATGATGTTGATGGCAGCGTTGAATGCCTTTGCCGGCACGTTCATCGTGAAGCCCGGCGAGAGCATCAACGACAAACTCAAAGTGTTGCAGCCCGGCGACACGTTGCTCGTGCGGGCAGGCACATATCGCGAAAGTCTCGCACTGCCGCGCGATGGGCAATCGGGCAAGCGCATCGTGCTCAAAGCTTATCCGAACGAGAAGCCGATCATCACCAACGCGACCACGCTGTTGACGTTGAGCAAACAGTGGTGGCTCATTCAAGGCTTGATCTTCGATCAACAAGACGCGCCGAGCGACGCGATCAAAATCAGCGGCAGCAACAGCATCCTGCGCGGCTGCGAAATTCGCAACGGCATGAAGGACGGCATCGACGGCGCAAAGGGCAGCACGAACATCACGATTGAGGGCTGCACGATTCATGACTTCGTGAATCAACCCGGCGTGGATGCGCACGGCATTGTGGTGAATCCCGGCGCGCGCGGTTGGAAAATTTTGCGCAATAAAATTTATAACTGCGGCGGCGATTGCATTCAGCTTTATGCCGAAGACGTGCACCCGGTTGCCGAGTATTCGAAAAACTTCACCATCTCCGGCAACACGTTCTACACCACGCTCGGCGGCAATAGCGAGAACGCGCTCGATTTCAAAGGCATTGACACGTGTTTGGTCGACG
>CAYNDW010000868.1:0-3023 GCA_964395375.1 uncultured Cytophagia bacterium | reverse complement strand
GGTCTCGACGTACGTCGCAACGTACAGATCCAGGTTACCGTCGCCATCAAGATCGGCCCAGGCACTGCTCGTGCTCCACCTGGGAAATGGTGTTACCGGCTCTGTCTCACAAAGGACTTCGGAGAATGTGCCGTCACCGCAGTTCTGGTACAGCAAGCTGGAACCATAGTTAGTGACGTACAGATCAACGAATCCGTCGTTGTCAAAGTCACCCGCGCTAGTACCTTGGCTATAGCCGTTGTCACCCAATCGGGCGGGACGGGTAACTTCCGCAAACCGTCCGTCGCCCTGCGCGCGATACAACCGGTCGGTGTGCGTTTGGTCGTTCGGGTCGAACGGAAGTAGGCAGCCGTTGACGAGGTACAGGTCGAGGTGCCCGTCACCGTCGAAGTCAAGCCAAGCGGCACCTCCTCCCATGATCTCAGGCAGGAAGAAACGTCCGGGCCTCGGGTCGCTAAAGTATGTGAACTCGACACCTACCTGCCGCGCCACATCCTCGAAGTGCGGCGACACGGTTGAATCGTTTGCGGCGGGCGACAACGTCTCCGAGCCAGCAGCCATAACGGCTAGCACAGTTGAGAAAGTAACGACCGGGGCAGAACCTGCCCTGCGGAAAGTTGCCTCCACCGACTTCGGGCAGGCCCACAAGCCTAGCGTAGACATGGTTGTTAGAAATCGGTGTTTGAGACTCTTTCACCGCCGTTTCGGCTGCCAATGGCATACCATATACGCCTGTCGATGTTGTCATTGATAGACCGCACGGCACCGTCACAGAACAGTATGTTCACGCCGCCGGGGTGACGGCTGCTGGCCGTTACCATGTGCTGGTTGTTCTCGTGCCAGCCGGCGAAGCACTGCGCCTTGTTCGGCGTTTGGAGATGGACGTAGCCACCGCGAGCGCCACCACCGTAAATCCACCACTCGCCTTTGTTGGGCCAAGACCAAGTGGTCTGTTCGTTCACCGCGTCGCACTCGTCAATCATCTGATCGGCATTGGTGATGCCTATCCAGGTGCCCAACACGTCAGCCTTGATGTCGTACCTGTCGCTGTTGTCGCCCTTCACCCATTCGCCAAACATAGCCGTGTTAGCGGTTCCGTCCGTGATATCCCGAAGCTGGATCCGCCTGTTGCCGCCCCAAGCGTGCCCGTGCCCCCAGTGGCCCGTGTCGTGCGATACGCCATTGGCACGGCCTTCACCCCAATCGGCGTTCATCGTTCCGTCTGGGGTCAGCCCTTTGTGCGTGCCTGCGTTAATCGGGTAGTTGTGTCCAGCCTGCCGGTCCTTCATCCACGTGGGATCGTTGCCATCCGACGGACAAAGCAGGTGTTCGAGGGACCTGCCAGCGACGGTAGTGTTGACGGGGGCGGAGCCGTACCAATCGTTCCAGATCATGGGGTGGTTAAAGTTGATGGCGTTGTAAAGCTGCGCTTGCTCCATGTAGGGGAGCAAGTGACCGTGTGGGCCAGCAAGTGTCGCGGCAAACACCCCACCGTCATCTTGCCACTGAAAGTTGGGCGGGAAGAGGAGGTTATCCGACAGGTAATTGTGCATCGCCAAACCAATCTGCTTGAGATTGTTTCTGCACTGCGTGCGTCGCGCCGCCTCCCGTGCCATTTGGACTGCGGGAAGCAGCAGTGCAATGAGCACGGCAATGATCGCAATGACAACAAGCAACTCAATCAAAGTGAAACCTGAACGTGGGGACTTCATGGGTGGGCCTCCACAAAATGAGGAAAAGTATGCAGTACCCCGACAACACAATGGGTGATACTCTCACTGGCCACAGGCCATGTCAAGGAATAAATTGAAAATCTCAAGTTTCTTTTTTATTGAGCCAAGTACAATGCTGTACAACCGCCAGATTTGCTTTGCCAGAAGCGATCGGTTTCTGTACTCTCTGGTCTTAACTTCACCTCACCCGACGCACCACCTCGCAGTCCGTCGTTGGGGCGCATCGAGAGGGCCAATCCTATGATTACGATCCAGCGCGGGCTTGTTGTCGTAGCCGCAGGCATCGTTGGCACGCTGGGGCTGTGGGGCTGGCGGCACTGGGGGGGGAACGAACCGCACGGCGCCGCCACCACCGACCAGGCCGAAAGGGCGCTCCCACCGGGCAAAGAGCTGCGTAGCCAAAGGGTCCCAGATGCGGCGAGCATGGAGCTGCCTGCGCCGGAACGGACCTACATTTGGCAGATCGAGCACTTCGTGATCGTTCTCGACTTTCGCTTTTGGCCTGTCCTGAGCGCAGCCATTCGCGAGGAGGACCGAGCCAAAGTCCTAGGCTTCTTTGCTCCCGAAGCCCACACCGAGCTACTCGACGAGCAACAGGTCCGATCAGAACTTTTGCCCTACGCCCGATTTCGCGTCGCAGCACCGCCGGCTGCGGCACCCCGATCCGCATCCGTTGGGGAACTGGCGGATCACCTGCTGACCACCGTCCGTCAGCTTGATTCAGATCGCCGCGTCAGCATCAAAACGGTGTTTCTGTCTCCGCAAGACCGCGAGCAGCTCGACGGCCCCTGGCATGGGCGGCTGGTCATTCGCATCTCGGGCCAGTCGACGAGTAAGCAGCCGACAGAGCATGTGATCGAGGCCGATTTCCAAATGGCTACGCTCAACGACGAAGTTCCCTCGCCGGCGCCGTGGTTGGCGTCGTGCAAGATCGTGCAAGAAAGCTCCCGCCAGTCAGACCTATTCTTACTACCCGAGGTCGGCAAGAGCTGGGGGTTTGATCGCACAATGTTCCACGACAATTGGGAGCAGCCGGGGAAGTTCCCTCGCATTATTACAGGTGGAGTATACCTGACAGACTACGACCTCGATGGACGCGTGGACGTCCTGATCGTCGATAGCAAGTGTGCGGTTCTCTACCACCAGATTGCGCCGGGCAAGTTCGTGGATGACACACTGGCGGCAGGACTGGACGACTTGCCTCAAGGAGTAGTGGCTGCCGCCTTCGCCGATCTCAACAACGATTCGTACCCCGACCTCATTTCGGGCAACTGGATCTATCGAAACACG
>CAYNDW010000867.1:0-3025 GCA_964395375.1 uncultured Cytophagia bacterium | reverse complement strand
CAAGCATCAATACCTGGTCAAAGGTGAAATCAAACTGGCCATTCCCAATCCTCACTAAAGCGATATCGGCCGAGATCTGCTCGCCCGAATTTTACGCCAAGCCGGCATTGACAAATCTGAATGGGAAAAACTTTGAAAGGCTCGGAATCTCCAGTTCGTAATTTTGGAAAACAACCAATGGAGTCTACATGATGAAAACGAATCTCCCGAAAGCTAAATCCTTTTCAATCTCAGCCTACGTCGAGCAAGCATTGAAGCTGGCGGAATATGAAAAGGATGAAAATGGCGTGGTCGTAGCTTCCGTGCCAAATGCCTCCGGCTTCTTTTCGCAGGGTGAAAATTTCGAAGAAGCGCGAGTGAATCTCCGAGATGCCATCGAAGGCAATCTCGTTGTGGCGTTGCAGCTCGGTTTTGAGATTCCGCCGATTGCCGGCGTGGATATAAAGGAAGTCGATTATGCCGAAGCTGACGCCGCTTAAAGTTAGTTCGCGACAGTCATCATGTTTTTTATCTCTCTCGCCAAATAGTAAATCCTTCCAACCGATTTCTCATCTCAAAAGGAGCCGCCATGTTCAAACCGCTGCTGCGCAGTCTCGTGTTCATCATCATTGCTACATCGCTCTTCGCGCAAGAGCAGTATCATTATCAAACCGACTTCCCGCCCGAAGAATTTGCGGCGCGGCGAGCGCAGGTGTATGAGAAGATCGGCAATCAAGCCCTTGCGATCATACAAGGCGCGCCCGGCGTGGATGGCTTCAAAATTTTTCGGCAGTCGAATGAGTTCTATTATCTCTGCGGACTCGAAACGTCGCATGCGTATTTGCTGCTCGATGGCCGCAGCCGCAAAGCGACATTGTATCTGCCCCATCGCGACGAGGGCCGCGAACGCGGTGAAGGAAAAGTGCTCTGCGCCGAAGATGTCGAGTTGGTGAAAAAGCTCACGGGCGTGGATGCGGTTCACGGCGTGGAGTTGATGCCGCGCCATTGGATTTGGAGCGGCTTGGTGCGTTTGCCCGCGCCGACGATTTACACGCCGTTCAGTCCTTCCGAAACCGAGGCCGATAGCCGCGATGAATCGTTGAGCGGGCAAGCGAGCATTAGTTCCGATCCGTGGGATGGCCGGCCCTCGCGCGAAGGTCACTTCATTCACCTCTTGCGCACGCGTTATCCGCAATTTGAAATCCGCGATCTTTCGCCGATTCTCGATGCGATGCGCACGATCAAAAGCGCTCGCGAGATTGCGCTCATTCGCCGCGCCTCGCAGATCGCGGGTTTCGCGTTGATGGAAGCCATGCGCAGCACCAAGCCGGGCGTGTTTGAATATCAGCTCGACGCCGCGGCGCGCTACGTGTTTCAAGTGAATGGCGCGCGGCGCGAGGGCTATCCGTCGATCACCGCGGGCGGCACGAATGCGTGGATGGGCCATTACTTTCACAACGATGCCGTGCTCAAAGACGGCGATCTCGTGCTCATGGATTACGCGCCGGATTATCGTTACTACACCACGGACATCACGCGCATGTGGCCGGTGAATGGCAAGTTCACGCCGGTGCAGCGCGAACTGTATGGCTTCATCATCGCGTATCGCAATGCCGTGCTCAAATACATTCGCCCCGGCGTGAGCGCCGCGCAAGTGATGGACGAGGCTGCCGCGGACGTGGAAAAAGTTTTGAGCGCGACGAAGTTTTCGAAGCCACACTATGAGAAGGCCTGCCGCGACGCGCTCAAGTTTCGCGGCCATCTCTCGCACCCGGTGGGCATGGGCGTGCATGACGTTGGCGACTACAAAGCCGGGGTGTTGCAACCCGGCATGGTGTTTTCGATTGATCCCATGATCTGGGTGAATGAAGAGAAATGGTATGTGCGCATGGAAGAGGTCGTGGTCGTCACCGCAACGGGCGTGGAAAACTTTACGGACTTCATGCCCACTACAATGGAGGAAATTGAGCAGACGATGAAAGAAGAAGGTGTGGTGCAACTGCGGCCGGCAACGACGATGAAGTAACGTTGGTGGTAGCGCCTTTCCGTGGGCTGTCATTCAGAAGGAAACTTTTTAAGTACTGGAGCCAGTGCCCAGAACTAAAAACGATTCCTACTGAATGACATCCACTGGATGGCGATTTTCGATTTTGAAAGTCAAAACTCCCAAACCCGGACGAGCCGGAACCAAAAAGATGAACACGGAGCAAACAGAGTCAACAGAGAAGGTCATGTATGGAAAATTCTTTTAGCCTTGTAAGCTCCGTTTACTCTGTTTGCTCCGTGTGAAAAATCTTTGCTTTTTTTTGCAACGATTGAACTTTTAATGAAGTAAGGAGCAACTACGAACCTTGCTTTCTCAAACCAAACACTTGACACGCGCTGCCCATGAAGCAGCTCAATCTTCGCCGCGCCGCAAGTCCCAACTTCAAACCGAAAAGTATGTAGCCGGTATAAAACAATCGGCTGGGTTGATACGCCTCCACTTGCCATCCTGCTTGTTCAAATAAACTCTGCCAGCGCCCACGGCTAAACCAATACATCTCGCTCATAAAATTGCCGATCTCGCCGTGACGCGGCGGCAATAATGTTTGCAGTGCGCTTCTTTTTCCCGCCAAAATTATTTCTTCGTTAGGAGCTTCGCTTTCCGGTTTGATAAAAAACTTTTGCACGAGCCGGCGCAGCAGATGCGGATAATAAGCCAGGTTCGTCCAAAAGCGCCAATTGGCCGAAGGCAAAATGTGAAGCGCGAGGCCATTGGGTTTGAGCACGCGCAACAACTCGTTTTGAAACGCGACCACATGCGGAATATGCTCCAACACATTCGAGCTGAAAACCACCTCGAACGATTGGTCGGCGAAGGGAATGTGCATGCCGTCATATTCTTGCACGGGCCAAACACTCGCGAGCTTTGCGGGAAGGTCGATCGCAGTCACCTCGTAGCCACGCTCAGCGAGCGCTTTCGCTTGCAAGCCTATGCCTGCGCCGACTTCGAGAATCTTCGCACCTTTGGGCAAGAGCGGAAGGATCAAACTCAATTCGTATT
>CAYNDW010000866.1:0-3030 GCA_964395375.1 uncultured Cytophagia bacterium | reverse complement strand
GTATGAGGTGGGAAGAGTGTTGGCAGATTCGGCCAGTTAAAGAACCAATGCAGAATAGAAGGCTGAAGATTTTTTAGGCACACGCGGATCAAACGTCATGCTGAAAAGCCGGAAGCTTTTCAGCGCGCGTTTTTGTTCCGTGTGCCGCGCGAAGGGTTGCGGTTTTCAGCGTGTCTGAAAATACGGCTGCGCGGTTATTCGGTGGGATTGATTTGCTGTTGCAAGCGCGCCAATTCTTGCCGCAAGCGTTCGTTTTCCGCTTCGACGACGCGCCGGGCCTCGGCTTCATAAGTCACTCGTTCTTCCGCAACCCGTCGCGTTTCGTATTCTTGCGCTGCTCTGGCTTCCGCTTGATACGCCTTGGTTTCCGCTTTCCGGCGATCGGCTTCCGCCTCTTGATGAATACGCAAACGCTCGCCGGTTTGAGGATCATACAAGCGCAACAAATTGCGCTCGATCACTAAATCCAGCCCGAGCACTTCGCTATGCAGCCGATGTCCCATCATCGGCCGATACTCTTCGCCCTCCAAACGATAGCCCCGCAGTTGTGCGCCAAACACCTCTTTGAGCGGATCAAACAAAAAATATTCGCGCACGCCCAGCTTCGCATAAATCGCGCGCTTGTTGCCCAAATCCTCAACTTCCGTCGAAGGCGAAACCAACTCGATCACCAGGTCCGGGCCTTTGCCCTCGACTTCCATGTTATAAATCCGGCGCTCCTTTTTTGCAATGCCCTTCACGACGAAAATATCCGGGCTTACGGGACGCGGTTCTTCGCCTTTGCGTTTGCGCGGCGGATAAAGAAAAATATTTCCGGTGACATAAACCGCATCGTCGTTTAGAAAATATTCTTCCAGGCCTTCGAGCAAAGCAATCATTTGCTTGCGATGGATATCGGTTTCAGCCATAGGTTTGCCATCCCCTTCCGGAAGGTATTCATCAACGTAACCGTGCGTGGTGGAGAGTAGCTTGGGCGTGCTCATTATTGTAACCTCATTTTGATTTCACGGGAAAGTAAAGAACACGCCGCGCAAAGTCAAGCCTCGCGCCGAAGCGGCTTGGACTTAGAGCGTATCGCGCTGTTTAGAGCGCGAGTTTAACGCAAACTTCATGTTCTCTTTTATCCATCTTCATTGCAGTTGTTATCTTGTTCGAGGCCGTCTCCTAATTCACGATTACTTTCATCACCCTTTTGCACGAGGAGAATTCATGAGGACAAGGCAACAATTTCGCAGCGCGTTGCGCCAATGCGCTTTGGTCACGACCGCGGTCGCGACGATGTTTGCGCACTCAGCGTGGGCACAACCGAGCCTCCAGCTCACACCTCTCGGCACGCATGCGACCGGTATTTTTAACCTCAGCGCCGCGGAGATTTCGGCTTACGATGAAGATTCGAAACGTTTGTTCGTGGTCAATGCCCAAGGCCGGCGTATCGACGTGCTGGATCTGAGTAATCTCAGCGCGCCAACTCTGCACTTTTCCATTGATCTCACGCCGTACGGCCCGGTCGTCAATAGTGTTGCGGTTGACAACGGTATCGTCGCCATTGCGGTGGAGAACGCAGTGAAAACCAGCTCGGGCAAAGTCGTTTTCTTCAACAAAAATGGCAAGTTTCAAAGCCAAGTCACGGTCGGCTCATTGCCCGATATGGTTACTTTCACGCCCAATGGGAAATATCTGTTGGTGGCGAATGAAGCCGAGCCGAGCGACGATTATACGATTGATCCCGAAGGCTCGATCAGCATCATCAAGGTATCCGATGACGCCGACGAGATCGAGCAAGACGACGTGCGCACGGCCGATTTCTCGGCTTTCAACAACGCGACGCTCGCTCCCAGCATCCGCATCTTCGGCCCGAACGCAACCGTGGCGCAAGACCTCGAGCCGGAGTATATCGCCATCTCTTCCGATTCAAAGTTTGCCTGGGTGACGTTGCAGGAGAACAATGCGATCGCGATTGTAGATATCAAACGCGCGAAGGTGCTTGAAATCTTCGGCCTCGGTTTTAAGGATCATAGCGCAACGGGCATGGGCATGGATGCCAGCGATCGCGATAGCAAGATCAATATTGCAAACTGGCCGGTGCAGGGGATGTTTTTGCCGGACGCGATTGCGCGCTACAATGTCAAAGGCGTGCCGCTGCTCGTGACCGCGAATGAAGGCGATACGCGCGTGTACACGGCGTTTGATGAAGAATTGCGTATTGGCAGCGCCGCGCTTGACGCCACGGTTTTTCCGAATGCCGCGACGCTGAAGCAGAACGCCAATCTGGGGAGATTGAAAATCACGAAGACGCGCGGCAACACGGACGGCGATCCGGAGTTCGAAGAGTTGTACTCATTCGGCGGACGCTCGTTTTCGATTTGGTCGCCTCGCGGCGAATTGCTTTTTGACAGCGGCGACATGCTGGAGCAAATTACCGCGGCCGCGTTTCCGGCGAATTTTAACGCGAGCAACAGCAACAATACGTTTGATGATCGCAGCGACGACAAAGGACCGGAGCCGGAAGGTATTGCGCTCGGCAAAATCAATGGCCGCGCCTACGCTTTCCTCGGCCTGGAACGAGTCGGCGGCGTGATGGTGTTTGACATTAGCAACCCGTTGGAGGTGGAGTTCGTGCAATATCTCAATCATCGCAATTTTAGCCAAACGCCGGGCGCAAACAGCGGCGGCGATCTCGGCCCGGAAGGTTTGCTTTTCATCAAAGCCGGAGATAGTCCAAACCGCAAGCCGCTATTGGTGGTAAGCAACGAAGTAAGCGGCTCGACCACGATCTATGAAGTCGGCGAGACTTTGGGAAAGATTTCTACCGAAGTCGAGCATGCGGGCGCGCTGCCGATACAGATCGCGCTGTTTCCCAACTACCCCAATCCGTTTAATCCGAGCACGACCATTCGCTACAGTCTGCCGGAAGCGGCGCACGTGACGCTCAGAGTCTATAACATGATGGGCGTGGAAGTCGCGACGCTGGTGGAAGAAAGACGGGAGGCGGGAAATCATCACGTCATGTTCAACGCCGGACGTTTGGCC
>CAYNDW010000865.1:0-3031 GCA_964395375.1 uncultured Cytophagia bacterium | reverse complement strand
AGCCGCTTTTGTTGTTTGAGTGTGAATGATACGGCGTGAAGCATCATAGCGCCTGGCAAGGTATTCTTCACAAACATGTCTTGCTAGCCCTATCGATTGGACCTCACCATGTTCCAGCCAAATCGCACGATCACACAAGCTCACAACCGTTCCTGAGTCATGTGTCACAACAATAATCGTGCCGTTAATCTTGAAGTTGTGCAAGAATCGCATACATTTCTGCGCAAAAAATACATCGCCAACGGCCAATGCTTCATCAATAATCAAGATTTCCGCATCGACATGCGCAATGATGGCAAAAGCCAATCGCACAAACATACCACTGGAGTATGTCTTGACAGGTTGATCGATGAAATTCCCAATCTCGGCAAAAGCAACAATCTCATCATACTTGTTGTCAATTTTCGCTTGAGACAGTCCAAGAATCGACGCGTTCATGTAAATATTCTCTCGCCCCGTAAATTCTGGATTAAAGCCACTCCCAAGCTCAAGCAAAGCAGCAATGCGGCCGTTGGACGTCACACTGCCGCTCGAAGGAGATAGCGTTCCACAAATGAGTTGGAGTAATGTGGATTTCCCGCTTCCATTTGGGCCCAAGATGCCAATCGTTTCACCCTTCCTTACTGCAAACGAAACATCTTTAATTGCCCAAAATTCACGGTAGAATTTCGTAGGGAGAGAGTCGAATAATCTTTGGACCCGTGGGTAGAGCGATTGTCTTAGCCGATCACTCGGCTTGTCGTAGATTTGATAGCACTTGGACAGGTTACTGGCCTTGATGGCAATGTCATCGCCGCCCATTGGGTGTCTCCCAATGAGTTTGTTTATCGCTTACGGGTGGTGCAATTCGAAAAATTAACTCAGGAAATAACTTGCCTGCACATTCTGAGGGGGTACCAGTAGAAGTATTACTCGTCAAGTCAGGAGATACGGGTGGCTCATAAGGAGCATTCACGCCCGTGAACTCTATTATCTCTCCTGCTCTTGCTCGTTTATACATGCCCTTGGGGTCTCGGGCTTCACAAGTTTCAATAGGGGTACTGACGAAGACTTCCACGAAATTCTCTGCGCCAATAATTTGGCGCGCTAAGTTTCGGTCATCGCGGTAGGGGGAGATAAACGCCGTGATAACTATGAGGCCTGCGTCGTTCATTAAACGCGCTACTTCTGCAATGCGCCTGATATTTTCGGTACGATCCTGATGTGAGAACCCTAAATCTTTATTCAATCTGTGCCTGACGTTGTCGCCATCCAGCACATAGCTAGCATGACCGACATCTATGAAATTACGCTCCAAAGCAAACGCCAAGGTCGACTTACCAGACGCACTCAAACCCGTGAGCCATATGGTTATAGGTCGCTGCCCAAGTAACCGGTTACGATCTTTGGCTTGGACGCTCCCATGATGCCAAACGACGTCAGCCGCTTTAACTTCATCAGAGGACATCGGCAAACCCCTTTCGAGTGCGTTCGAACCAAGCCAGCCCTAGCCACGCCACCGCAAGACTGCACAGGAAGTAGATTCCCAGCCCGTACCATGAAGGCAGCTTCCCCGCAATCAACACATCACGCGCTTGCTCGATAATAAATGTGAGGGGATTCAGATACAGAAACGGGCGATAGGCCTCAGGCAGTGCAACGGCTGGGTAGAACACCGGGGCTAGGAACAGCAATAGACTGGTTACGACACCCGTCGCGTGTCCAACGTCTCGCACAAACACTCCGACTGAAGCGAGAAACCACGACACCCCCAAAACAACCAGCGCCAAAGGAATGACTAAGAGTGGGAACATGATGGCTGTCCAATTCAGAGAAAGGTGACTCACCGCATAAAACAACAGCAACACTATCAAGTTCACACCCACCTGAAACAGGCTGGTTGCAAGAGACACAAGGGGCAGCACTTCGAGCGGAAAAACTACTTTCTTGACATAATTGACATTGTTTACAATCAAATTGGGGGCACGGCTGAGGCACTCAGAAAGCAACGAATGGGCAATCAGCCCAGTGAAGAGCGCTAGAGCAAAATCGACACTATTCTGATTCTCCTCGGCGCCCCAACGTACCTTGAACACAAAGCGGAAGACGAGGGTATACACCGTGAGCATCATCAAGGGATACGCCAACGACCATGCCACTCCAAGAATAGAGTTGCGGTAACGACCAAGCATCTCGCGCTTAGTCAATTGCCACACCAGGCTCCGATGCTTGACAAGGCTGCGAATCGCCGTTGACGGAGACGAACCAGTTTTCTGTGACAACATCGTTTCAATAGTCTCCCAATGCTAGGCCAAGGCGATCTTTCCAAACACAATTCACCGCCACGGCTAACACAAATAATGCGAAAGGGATCCCACGGCTCGGAACAGCCTCGCCCATCGAAAACACAACCATTATTGTTGATGGGAGACATTGCCTAAAGCACTGTAATAGGCCATGCAAGCATATAAGGGTTCCCCCTCACTTCCTGAAAGTACTTTCTCCACTTCGTTCTCACCTGAAACACAACTAGCGAAAAGCGCACGATGGTACAGATGAAATTCCCCGACAAATGACAGGGGATGGGATACCTAGAAAAGGCCTTTGCCCACCGCCATAAAGTCGAGATTCGCAACCATCGGCATCCAACGACTATCTTCGCAGTAAGACTTGAAATGCTCAACTTTGATCATCGGAACGCCAAGACATGGAGAAATCCTGATCAAGAACGACCTGCCGCCAGAAAACCAGGTGCATGGACAAGCAGTTCCTGGTTCAGCTCATCACGCGTATTATGCCACTCTATCGACCCGAGTTGTCCCATGACACCGGGGCAGCTGACTGCCTGAAGCTCACTGCGGAATGCTGCGAAATTATGGCAGGAAGACTAATTTCTATCCAACAATCTGAAAGATATACTACTAGCGTTTTCATGGGATGGTATTCATCAAGTGCGCCTACTTATTAAAAATCACGCCGCTCGAAGATCAGACAGGCAATAGCAAGCAGAAGAGCGGAATAGAACAAACCATACGCCGTGGCAATGGCCTGA
>CAYNDW010000864.1:0-3031 GCA_964395375.1 uncultured Cytophagia bacterium | reverse complement strand
TGCCGGTATTTTTCAACATTTGAAACAGAACAATATGATGATCGGCCTTGCCGACATTTTTATCGCTGCTACAGCGCTTGAACACAACCTCCGGCTTGCCACCCTCAATCGCTCTCATTTTGAACGAGTCCCGGCCCTCGAAATCATTCCACAATAAACCGCCGGTTCGATCCAATTACAAACGTTACGATATTAGCGAGGAAGCCATGCCTACCAATTTTATAAAGTATCATCGGCTGCGTGCCGGTATACCTAGATTGATTTTGTTTGTTTGCATCGCGTTTATCTCCGAACTCTCCGCGCAGCCGGCCCAAGTCACGCAAATCGCGCCGCGCGTGGAAGATGTGAGCACGCTCGACGGCATCATCAAAGCGTATTACGAAACCATCACCGGCCCGGCGGGCCAGCCGCGTGAATGGGCGCGCGACCGCACGCTCTATCTTCCGAGCATCAAGTTCATCGCATTGAGCCAACGCGAAGGCAAGCCCGCGGCGGACCTCATGAGCCATCAAGAGTATGTCGAAAGCTCGAACGACTTCTTCCTCAAAAACGGTTTCTTTGAAAAAGAAATTCATCGCGTCACGCAGCGCTTCGGCAACATGGCGCACGTGTTCAGCACGTATGAAGCGCGCAACACCGCGGACGGCCCTATCATCGCCCGCGGCATCAACAGCATTCAGCTCTATTTCGACGGCGCGCGCTGGTGGATCACCGCGGCCATGTGGGACGACGAGCGGCCGGACAATCCGATCCCGAAAGAATTTTTGCCGTAACGCAAGAAGCCGGACTTGCGCTCAAAATGCTCCTAATAACTTGACGATCAAAATCATTAACCGTACCCGCTTCCTTTATCGTGTCATTCAGAAGGAATCTTTTTAAGCACTCGGCAGTATTTCCAGCGAGTAGAAAGATTCCTCCTGAATGACAGGGCGCAGAGGCGATTCCCGAGTTTGGAAATAAAAACTCATCAAAGCCAAACTGATCGGAGCGCAAGTCTACCTTCGCCCACAATTTCTATGAATGAAAACAATCCTACATCAAGCCCTGGTCCCTATGCTTCAACACCGTGGCCAGAGCGACTAAAAAAATGGTTGCGTGCGCATCCAAAGACAAGCATCGCGCTGGGCATCTTTTTGACGTTCGACCTTCTCGTTTGGCTCATTCTCTTCGCCGGCTTGCCGAGCGTGGAAGAGATCAAAGCGTTCAAGCCGCATTCGACCGTGAAAGCCGGCCGCATCAATTGGAGCAAGCGCAGCGCGGATTCGATTCGCATTTATGTCCCGCTCGCCAAAATCTCGCCGCTGTTGCAGCAGGCCGTGGTGATCAGCGAAGACGATTTGTTTTATCAACACCACGGCTTCAACCTTCCGATGCTAAAAGAAGCGATGCGCGTGAATTTCGAAAAGAAACGCTACGTGCGCGGCGCGAGCACAATTACCATGCAGCTTGCGCGCAACGCCTTCCTGCACAAACGCAAGACCATCGTGCGCAAGCTCCGCGAGTTGGTGTTGACGGGTAGAATCGAAGAGGCGTTGACGAAGAAACAGATTCTGGAAATGTATTTGAATATCGTGGAATGGGGAGAAGGCATTTATGGGGCTGAAGCTGCATCACGATTTTATTTCGATAAACCCGCCTCGCAACTCACACTCGCCGAAACTTCATTGCTCGCCGCGATGCTGCCGAATCCGATTTACTTCAACCCCTACAAACGCATGAAGACTTGCGGCCGCATGCAAAAGCGCGTGCTCGATTTGATGACATTGAGCCGCGTCATCACTGCCGAACAAGCGCGCGCGGCCGGGCCTTCCGCAATCTGGCTGCGCGGCACGCCTGCGCCGGTGGCCGAACCCGCTCCCCAAGATAGCTCAACGACATCGCTCTCACCTGCCGAGCTGGATTTTCCCGATCGCGAAGAAGAGCAAACCTCATCAGCAGTAGATAGCTTGCGCACGCCGGAGTAACACGACATGTCATTCTGCAAGAATCTTCCCTCGTGCTCGGCACGCAATCCTTTTTAAGAAGTGCGTTCAGCGCGAGAGAAGGTTCTTCAGAATAACAAATACCTTTGTCATTACATAAGCGGGCTTGCCATTTTTCGTTGGGCTGATATTCTCGCCCTGCTCTTGTAACCTTATTGCAATCGCCGCGTACATCTGTTGCCAAAAAACGGAGTAGCCATGAACGAAGTTATTGCAACACAAAATTTGACGCGGCATTTCAGTCGTGGGCGCGTCAAAGCTCTGCAAGGTGTGAGCATAAATGTCGCGCCCGGAAAAATTTTCGGCCTGCTCGGACCCAACGGCGCGGGCAAAACCACCTTCATCAAAATTCTTTTAGGATTGCAGCGCCCCGATAACGGCACCGCAACCTTGTTCGGCATTCCCGTGAGCGATCCTGCCGCGCGCAAACACGTCGGCTATTTGCCCGAGAACCATCGCTTCCCCGAATTTCTCACCGGCGCGGCGTTGTTGGATTACTGCGGTCGCTTGAGCGGCATGCGCGATAAACAAGTGCGTTTGCAGCGCGCGGAGCTTCTGCTCAAGCGCGTGAAGATGTGGGACTGGCGCACCACGCGCACGAAGAAATACAGCAAAGGCATGGTGCAACGTCTCGGTCTCGCGCAAGCGCTGCTGCACGATCCCCAACTCATCTTTCTCGATGAGCCCACCGACGGTGTTGACCCCATTGGCCGCAAAGAGATTCGCGATCTTTTGCTTGAGTTGAAACAAGAAGGCAAAACGATTTTCATCAACTCGCACTTGCTCTCCGAAGTCGAATTGATTTGCGATGATGTTGCCATCATGAACAAAGGGCAATTGCTGCGGCAGGGCACGGTGCATGAATTGACGACTTCCGATAAACGGTATCGCCTGCACGCACACGTCGGCGACGCGGAGTTGCTGCAACAAATTCGCACGCGGGCTACGACCGCCGAAGCGCAGAACGGCCATCTCGACGTCGTGGTGTCAAACGTGCAATCTTTAAATGACGTGATTGATTTGCTGCGGCAAAAGCAAATTTTAATTCA
>CAYNDW010000863.1:0-3036 GCA_964395375.1 uncultured Cytophagia bacterium | reverse complement strand
CTCCACGCCGGTTTGCGCGTTCAACACATGCAAAGCCACATCGACCGCGCGTAAGCCGCCGCGCACTTCGCCGACGAAATCGGGATAGCCGGGCATATCGATCAAATTGATCTTGTGCTCTTTCCATTTGCAATGCAAAATCGAAGCGATGATGGAATTTTTGCGCTCGATCTCGTCGTGATGATAATCCGAAACGGTCGAGCCGTCGTCAACCGAGCCCATGCGTGAAATCTCGCCGGAGACGAACAGTATGGCCTCGGCCAACGCCGTCTTGCCGGTGGTGGCATGAGCCGCCAAACCAATGTTGCGCAACTTGTCGGTGGTAAACTCCTTCACGATACACCTCCCAAAAATTGGGTTAGTTTGAGTTGCGTTCGCGTAGCATCCGTTTAAGAATTTTGCCCGTGGGGCCGTGAGGTAAATCGGAACAAAACTCGAAGTGCTGAGGAATTTTATATGCGGCCAAACGCGATGAACAGTATGACACGATCTCCTCTTTGGTCGCGGATTCTTGTTGCCGCAAAACAATGTAGGCTTTGACTTCTTCGACGAGCGCGCGATCGTTCATGCCGACCACGGCGCATTCGCGAATTTTGGGATGAGCAATGAGGCAGCGCTCTACTTCTTGCGAGAACACGAAGAAGCCGCCTTTATTGATGACGTCTTTTTTGCGATCGGCGAGATGCAAATAACCCGCGGCGTCCATCCAACCCAAGTCGCCGGTAAGTAGCCAGCCTTCGCGCAGCGCTTTCTGCGTTTCTTCGGGGCGATTATAATAACCCTGCATAATGCCACCGCCGCGCACGACGATCTCGCCCACTTGTCCGGGCGAAAGTTCAAAACCATTGGCATCAAAGATGGTGACTTCCAAGCCGGGAAGCTGTTTGCCGACGGAGCCGGTTTTGATTGCGATGTCGGGGCGATTGGTGGTAATGAGCGGCGGGCATTCCGCGAGCCCATAGCCTTCATAAATCGGTTTGCCGAAACGTTGCAACAAAGCCTCGCGCAGATGATCTTCCAAACGCGCGCCGCTTACCAGGAAAACTTGCAACGACGCGAACGGGTCGCCGGCATTGGTGTCCGGTGTTGTCGCGTCGCCCGCATTTTGACTCTCGAGCAGCAGCGGCAGCATCGAAGGCACGGCGACAAAGTGCGTCACCTGCTCGCGTGCAATGGTTGCAATGATGTCGTTCACGGTGATGCGCGGAATGAGCACGCAGCATGCGCCCGCGGCTAAGGACACGTTCATCGTGAGCATATGGCCGAGGCTGTGAAAAAGCGGCAAAGCCGCGGCAAAGCGGTGCTCGGGCGTGATATTGAACGCTTCCCAAGACGAGAGCACGGCGGCCGCGGCATTTTCATGCGAGAGCACGACGCCGCGTGGCGCATCGGTGGTGCCGGAGGTATAAAGAATGAGCGCGGCATCATCGGGGCTAAGCGCCGGGCGTTTGGGCAAGGGGTGCGATTCGGAAACGAGTTTCGTTAGTTCGGCGCAAACGAGAGGGCGCAAAGTTTCACGCAATTCCGGCGTGAAATTGCCGAGCAATACCGCGATGCGGCAGGAGGGCACACGCTTCGCGGCGGGAATGATATAACGCCCAAAACCTTCCCACGCGATAAAGCCCGCGGCTTGCGTTTCATTTAAGATGGTTTCGATTTCAGCTTCGCGCGCGAGAACATTGAGGGGGATGACTTGCGCGCCGAGCGTGAGCAGAGCATAATACGCGAGAGGAAATTGCGGCAGGTTGGGCATCATCAGGCCGACACGGTCGCCGCGTTGCAAACCCAAGTGCGACAAACCGGAGGCCAAACGACTCACCACATTGGTGAAATAGTTGTAAGTCAGGCGCGTTTCGCCATACACGAAGGCGTCGGCATGGGCATACTTGGCAGATGATATTTCGAGGAAATCTAAAAGTGAGCGAGCAACCATAAGACCTGCGCGGAGGAATGAATTTGCTCAGGAAAAGTCAAATGACAAAGAGGTTGGAAAATTCAGACGGGGCAAGGCGCAACGCGTGTGTGAGATCGGCGAGGGCGCGGATGACGCACGCCCCGGGTTGCGGAAAAGTATGGCACTAGCTCGCGTGCTCAGGCATCACAATTTGGAGAAACTCTGCGTCGCTTCGTTTACGGTTTTAAACGATTCGAAAATGGAGTTGAGTTTGGTGATAGCCAAAATGCCTTCCATCGTTTCGTTGATCGCCGCGAGTTTGAGATCGCCGCCGCGATTGCGAATGGAGGTCAGCAGAGAAATCAACACGCCCAAACCCGAGCTATGCATACGCTTGACGGCGGCCAAATCGAGAACGAAATTTTTTACGCCCGTCTCCAACAGCTTTTGAATTGCGTCCTTCATCTCTTGCGAGTCGGGAGTGCCTCCCTGCAGCTTCCCGGTAAGATAGACAACCGCTATCTCACCTTTGAGTTGATGTTCGAGTGCCATATTCTTCTCTTAAAAAGTGCTGCGAGTATAAAACAAAAGCCCACAATTGTCAAGCGAAAATTCCCCATGATCTTCCCGGCAATTTTTTTTATATTCGCCTCGCTGCAATTCCGTACCTTCAGCTTCAATGCGTCACTTGGGAACGGCGATTAAATAACTCTCCCCTTTTCGCCAGACTGTCATTCCCGCAACCTTTAAGCGGGAATCCATTCAAGTCGCTTGGTTGCCCCGCCGCAGCGGCGAGGCCTGACAGAGCAAATGAGTAAGCGATTAGCTTTTCAAACATGGCAGAGTGATTTAAGTCACGCGCATCAGCATAACTTTACTCACGGAGATCATCATGTCCGCAACGCCTCGCGCCACGCTCATTGAGCAGGATAAGAAACAGTTGCATCCGTTGTATCATCCCAAATTTCATCAAGACCCGCTCATCATCGAACGCGCGGAGGGCGTTTATCTCCACACCACGGAGGGTAAAAAAATTCTCGACGGCATGGCGGGCTTGTGGAATGTCAATGTCGGCTATGGCAGAAAAGAGCTGGCCGAAGTCGCCGCGGCGCAAATGGAAAAGCTCGCCTTCACTTCGAACT
>CAYNDW010000862.1:0-3037 GCA_964395375.1 uncultured Cytophagia bacterium | reverse complement strand
CCCCCGGTCTTCCCATGGATCAGCAGGGGGGTACGATGTGGCTTCCGTTTCCCAAAAAATCGGATAAAATTTGGCTTGCGCGATGTTTCTGAAAGACTAAATTCGGAGGGTAGCGATGATGCCGCAACTAAAGGATCTCTTCTTCAAAGACGTTACGCAGCATCATGCGAGAGAAATTCTCGACCTGCTCCAGCTTGGCGGCGAATACGAAGTACTCGATGCCGACCGCAACAAGGAGTTGATCGTGCGACGGCGCGAGAGTGATCAAGTTTTAAAAGTGCGCATCGGCGGCAAGGTTCATCTGTTTCATTTGGAGTTCATTAGCCGCTATTCCCGGCACGCGGTGCGCAAGGCCTACGGCTTTGGCGGCGCGCTCACGGCCAAACACAACTGCGACGTGATCACCGTGCTGGTCGTATTGAAACCGCCGGCGCGACCGCGAACGAGCTTAGGTTACTATGAGATCGCGCCTTTGGGGGATGCGCTCAATCAACACGGTTTCGCAGTGATTGACGTCGCGGCGCTAAGAGAGCGGATTCTCGCCGGTGAAAAAGGGTTGATCGGCTTGGTGCCGATCTTGCCGGAAATATCTGCGCGTGTGGATAAAAAGCTTTTGGCGCGCCAACGCGAGTTGATTCGCCGCGTGGATGATCCCAAGCGTCAAGCCGAGTTGTTGTTTTATACGATGGCTTTTAATGAACCGCATTTTGGTTTGGAATTCGTGCAAAGATATTTTGCAAAGGAGACACAGAACATGACCTTCGCCGAAAAGTTTATACACTTGCCCGCCTTACGTAATCTTTTCGAGCGACACACACGTGAGGCAACACGTGAAGCGCGCAACGAAGGAACGCAACAGGGCGTAAAGCAAGGCGTAAAGCAAGGCCAAGCTTTAGCGCGACAGCAAGATATTCTGTATGCGCTGAGAAATCGCTTTGGTGCGGTTAACGGACCCATCGAGCGCGGCGTGAACGCGATCAGCGAGCCGAAACGACTAGAGCAGCTTTTCAAGCTCGCGCTTACGGCGTATTCGCTGCAAGAGTTCAAAAGCGCTTTAACGAAGAAGAAAGCCGCGGCTCGTAAACGCGTGACCGCGCGTTGAGCTTCACACTACGACACCAACGCAGGTCTCACTCAAGTCTTTGTGCTTGCATTCTAGTGCTACTCACTTTTCAAGCATGCGACACCGCGCCGGAGTTCGAAGTTCCAAACACGGGCGGCATGCGTTGGTTCAAAAGCAATACCCACGCGCACACGACAATGAGCGACGGCGATTCTTCGCCTGAAACTGTTGCTCGTTGGTATAAAGAGCATGGCTATGTCTTCCTCGTTTTGTCCGATCACAACGTTTTCACCGATCCCGCCAATTTATCCGCGCTGCAAGACTCGTCTTTTCTTTTAATCCCCGGCGAAGAAGTCACGGCCAAGTTTCGCGACCAGCCCGTGCATGTGAACGCCTTGAATGTACCGCACGTGATCGCGCCGCAAAGCGCTAGCACGCTTGTGGGCACGATTCAAAAGAACGTCGATACGATTCGCGCTGCCGGCGCAACGCCGCATATCAATCATCCCAATTTCAGATGGGCGATTAGTCAGCGCGAGCTTTTGCAAGTGCGCAATGACAAGCTGCTTGAGATTTTCAATGGGCATCCGCAGGTGCATAATCTCGGCGGCGGCGGTTGGCCGGGCATGGAGCAAGTGTGGGATCATTTATTGACCGCGGGCAAACGCGTGTATGGCATCGCCGTGGATGATGCGCATCACTTTCAAGGCGAGTATGCAGCCGAGCGCTCCAATCCGGGAAGGGGGTGGGTCGTAGTGCAAACGCATGCTTTAGAGGCGAAAGCAATCGTAGAAAGTTTGGAGGCGGGATTATTCTATGCGAGCACCGGGGTCGTATTGCAAGAACTCCTCGTCACCTCGCAGCGAATAACCGTTCAAATTCTTCCCGCAGGCGATTTCAAGTATCGCACGGACTTCATCGGCGCGCATGGGGCCATCCTGCATTCCTCTGGAAACAATCCCGCCATATTCGAACTGCGTGCGCGCGAAAAGTATGTGCGCGCGAAAGTCACGGATTCCGCCGGCCGTGCGGCTTGGGTGCAGCCGGTTTTTGTAAAATAAAAATGAAGCACGAGAGGACGGTAATCACCCTGCTTCGCACGGGCTTGCGGTTGAGCAAAGACGGCAGCTCTCTGCGGAAAATCCGTTTGTATTTGTAGGTTTGATCTTCTACTTTTCTTTAAGAAAAAAAAATTGGCGAAGGCAGGTGAGATCGAGATTTGATCCGCAACCTTCAAGCAAGTTCGGCTTGAAAACCAGAAATAAGTTCTTCTGAAATATTTCAAACGCCTGTGTTAGGCTCCCCCCAATATCAAAACAAATCTCTCGCACGCGGATTAACCGGCCATGCCTCAAGCCTCCATTCTGCTCGTCGATGATGAAGCCAATATCCGGCGCTCATTGGAAATGATTTTAAGCGCCGCGGGTTATGCCATAGCCGAGGCGGCTTCGGCAATGGCAGCGGAGCACAAACTCGCGCAGCAACAGTTCGATCTCATGTTGCTCGACATTGTCATGCCCGAGATGGATGGTTTGGAATTTCTCAAACGCGTGCGGGCTTTGCCCGCGCATCCGATTGTGATCATGGTCTCCGGCAATGCGACTATCGAAAACGCCGTGGCCGCGACGCGCGAGGGCGCGTATGATTTCATCGAAAAGCCCGTCACCAAAGACAAGTTGTTGCTCACGATTAAAAACGCGCTCGCGCAAAAGCAGCTTGCGGAAGAAAACGCGCGGCTGCGGCGCGAAGTGATCAGCCGTTTTGAAATGATCGGCGCGAGCGCGGCGCTGCAAAAGGTTCACGAACAAATCGCGCGCGTCGCGCCGGCCAACACGCGCGTGCTCATTCTCGGCGAAAGCGGCACGGGCAAAGAACTCGTCGCGCGCGCGATTCACGAAGCGAGCGAGCGCGCGCAGCAGCCGTTCATCAAAGTGAACTGCGCCGCGATTCCCGAGGAGTTGATTGAAAGCGAAT
>CAYNDW010000861.1:0-3038 GCA_964395375.1 uncultured Cytophagia bacterium | reverse complement strand
ACATTTAAGATCCCCCCCCAACTCCACTTCCGGAATCAACCGAAGATCTGGTGATCTGTAAACGCGCGCGCTTTCTCCAATAAATTTCGAAACACACCGCCTCGGAGATTGCGGCTGCAAGGTTTGCGCGAGGCCGGCTCGCGCGCGATTTGTGCGGCGCGCACAATCTCGAAAGATATTTTTTAGAGCAAGCCGGCTTCTGTCAATAGTCGGAGCGATTCCTGAACGAACGTGAAATAGTTTTCTGATAAGAGGCGGTAAGGTGCTGATGAGGCGTTAGGAAAGCGTGTTAATGATAGAAACCGCCCTCGCGATTAATCTTTACCATTTAACTCTCCCAGCTTGCGATCCATCGTGCGAGTGCCGTCTAGTGCCAACTCCCAGTCTTGAGAGTCGGATTCAACTTCCCACGAAAAGTTTTGCTCCGCAACGACATTGCGTTGTCCAAAATCATCGAAGCTCATGCCGTATTTTTGCCGCATCAGCTCGTCGATGGTTTGTAACGCAAACTGTGCCTTAAATAATAACGACAAAGCATTTCGCCTAGTTCGGCGTCGGAAAGAGAAAGTTGATGTATCCGCGAATCGTTTTAGACATGGCAATCTCCTCAAAAAGTTCACTCTGCTTGGGACACTTTTCGACGCGTTGCAAAAATAGTGAGACCGCGTTCGGCTTTCAAGCCTTTTCTTCTCCTTAATCCTAAAAAAAAAAAGCCTGCGCCGTTTTCGCAGCGCAGGCTTTGAGCCGACACCTTCGCAGGTGTAAAATCTATTCGGGCAATACGATTTCAGGGTCACTTGACAAACGCGAACGCCGGCAAGTTCCAACTTTTGCCTTGCGCTTCGGGCGGTTTCTTCGCACTTTTTGCGTTGCGGTTGCGGCTTCAAAATAACTCAACCTTCGCGCGACGCCGTATGTTTGTGCTTGCGGCGTTGTCTTCATCCACCACCTTAAACTCACGGAGAGGAAGAACAATGAAAAAAATGAACGCCCCCAATCAAACACTCTGGCTTATTGCCGTGGTTCTCGGCATCGTCGGTTTTTTGGGAAAGTTTAGCATCATCACCGCGGCGGTGGTTGCCGGCAATGCTTTCTGGCTCGTCGGCGCGGCTTTTGTCATTCTCGCCGTTGCCACTGCGGTTAAAGGCATGTAGCCCACCGTGCTTCTGACGAGACTCTCTTGTTCCGGCTTCATCGAAAACCGCAACCGCCAAGGGAGTCTCGTTTTTTTTTATTCCAGCTCCGAAGCCAACTCCGGCACATGCCGCATCTTGCCGTTCGTCGCGACAACCTTCCTGCGTTGTAATCTCACCCGCGCGCCTTCAATGTAAGAATACACCACCGGCACCAACACCAACGTGAGCACGGTCGAGCTGATCAACGCGCCGATCACCACGATGGCCATGCTTTGCCGCACTTCGGAACCCGCGCCCAGCGCGAACGCGAGCGGCGCCATACCGAGCACCATGGTGAGCGTGGTCATGATGATCGGGCGCAAGCGCGTAGGCCCGGCTTCGAGCAATGCGTCGCGCACGGACAAACCTTTCGCGCGTTGCTCATTCGTGCGATCGATCAACAAAATGGCGTTCTTTGTCACGAGGCCCATCGAGAGCAGAACGCCGATCATCGAAAACATGTTCAGCGTTTGGCCGGTGAGCGCGAGCGCGCCAAGACCGCCGACGAGCGCAACCGGAATCGAGAACATGATCGTGAAGGGATGCGCGTAGCTTTCAAACAGCGCGACCATGATCATATACACAAACAACGCCGCGAACGTAATCGCGATCATCATATCGCGAAACATGTCTTCCATGTTTTGCACGTCACCGGCATACGCGACCGTCACACCTGTCGGCAATTGCACGCTCGCCGCGTTCTTTTGAATCTCTTGCGTAATTTGGCCAAGCGGCACCGTGCCGTCGAGATTCGAAGTGACGGTGATCAAACGCTCGCGATCTTTGCGGCTGATCATGGTCGGGCCTTTGCCGTAGTTCACCTCCGCGACTTGATTGAGAAACACGCGCTCGCCGCGATAGTTCACGAGCGTGACTTTCTCCACGTCCGCGGGATTCGAGCGATTCGCTTTCGCGAGCACCACACGCGTGTCAAATTCCGAGTTGCCGTCTTTGAACTTCGTGGCAATATCGCCTTCGAGCGCGGTGCGCAAGGCCACGCCGATTTCGCCGAGCGTTAAACCGAACTGCGCGGCGCGCTCGCGATCAACCGAGACGCGAATTTCCGGCTGGCCTTCTTCCCATGAACTTTTCACATCGCGCGTGCCCGCGGCGTTCGCGGTGATCGCGGTGATTTGCTCTGCCACTCCCGCCAACGTTTCCAAGTCCGCGCCCTTCACTTCGATTTGCATGGGCGACTCTTGCGCCGTGCCGAACATGCCGATCGGACTCATGCGCACTTGCAAGCCGGGAATCGCCGCGGCTTGCCGCGCGATGTCGTTCATCACCACATCCGTGCTGCGCTCGCGTTGGCGTTTATCTTTGAGCGTGACTGCGATCTGCGCAACGTTCGGCCGTTTCTGCTTCGACCACTCGCTTTGTGATTGGCCGACGTTGGTGAGATAGCGATCCACTTCGGGCAGGCTTGCTAAAATTCCTTCGACACGATTGGTCGCCTCATTGGTCAGATCCAGCGCGGTGCCAATGGGCATTTCCAAATTCACGGCAAACTCGCCGCGATCCGCGTGCGTCATGAACTCGCTGCCCACCAAACCGAGCGGCACGAGCGCGAGGCTCGCAAAGAGCAGCACGATGCTCGTGAGCAACACGGTTTTGCGATGACCCAAACTCCACGCGAGCAGGCGATGATAGCGTCGGTTTAATTGTTCTTGCCAAGCTTCAAATTTTTCGATCAACGCATGCAGCCACTTCCAGCGCAATGAAGTTTTGCCGGCGTGCGACCACTTCGAAGCCAACATCGGGGTGAGCGTGAATGATACGAACAGCGAAAGCAGCGTGCTCACCACCACTTTCAAGCCAAACTCTTTGAAAATTTTTCCTACGAGGCCGCCGATCAATGCGATG
>CAYNDW010000860.1:0-3038 GCA_964395375.1 uncultured Cytophagia bacterium | reverse complement strand
GCCGATCATCACGATGGTTTATCCGACGATGAATTTAGTTTGATTCTAGATGATCTAGAATCCTACCTTGTAAGACGTTCGGTTTGCGATCTCACACCCAAAAACTACAATCGGATTTTCCTCAACTTGCTAAAGGCTTTAAAGTCGGTCGAAAAACCTTGTCGAGCAGCGCTTCAGTGTGAGATGCTGGCACTGCAAGGAGATAGCTCCGTTTGGCCTGATGATGAAGTCTTCAATCGTCATTGGTTGCAAGAACCAATCTACAGAAAACTTGGGACGGCAAAAACTCGAATGATTCTTGAAGCATTAGAATTGGCTTACCAAACTTCACGCCAAGAGCGTATTCAAATTGACGATGATCTAACTATCGAACACATCATGCCGCAGAACGGAAATGCCCTAGATTGGCCACAACCACCAAATCAAGCTGATGGTAAACCCGACTGGGAGGCGATTTATCGACGGTCCACTTTGCGTGAAAGCATTGGCAATCTTTCTCTACTTGTGAAACCACTCAACTCGTCAATAAGTGATAGCAGTTTTGCTGTAAAGCGGCCTCAAATCGCTCTTGAAAGCCGATTAAGACTCAATACATATTTTCAACAATTTTCTGATGATCATGTGTGGAATGAAGACGCAATTCTTGCCCGAGGTGCACAACTTTTCGAACTTGCTAAAAGTATCTGGCCACACCCAGGTCGTAAAGTAGGAAACTAAAAATTACTCCGGAACTATCAAATCGCGGCTTTTTATATGACCCCCTATCTCATCCATCACTTCCTCGAACACCATGCGCAGACCGCGCCGGAACATCCGGCTTGCATTCATGGTGAAGAAACTTTAAGCTACGCGGAGTTGGATCGCGCCGCAAATCGCGTGGCGCACATGCTGCGCGAACTGGGCGTGCGACGCGGCGACCGCGTGGCGCTCATGATTGAAAATTCCAGCTCGTATCTTGCCGCGTACTACGGCATTCTCAAATGCGGCGGCGTCACGGTCGCGACGTATTCGACCACGACTGCGAAGACGCTCGCGTACATGCTCAACGATTGCGAAGTGGGCGTGCTCATTACGCAGAGCAAGCACGGCGCGGTGCTCGCTGAAGCGCGCGACAAACTTTCCAAGCTGCGCGCCGTTGTGTTGCTCGACGCAATGCAAGACGATACTGCTGCGGCAAACGTCGCTGACTTGCCGTGGCCGCTCATCACTTCGCAGCAAGTCGCGCAACAAGCGGACACGCCGTTGCCGCTCGCGATGGTCGATCTCAATCTCGCTTCGATTCTTTTTACCTCGGGCAGCACGGGCGACCCGCGAGGCGCGACGTTGAGCCACCTCAACATCGTCACCAACACGCGCAGCATCGTGAGCTATCTCGGCTTGACCGCGAGCGACCGCGTTATGGTAGTGTTGCCGTTCGCGTATGTGTATGGCAAGTCGCTGCTCAACACGCACATGGCAGCGGGCGGTACGGTGGTGCTCGATAATCGTTTCGTGTTTCCGAATGTCGTGCTCAAAACCATGCAGGAGAAAGAAGCCACCGGCTTCTCCGGCGTGCCTTCGACGTATGCGATTCTGCTCGGCAAATCCGCGATTCGCAAAATGGAATTTCCGGCGCTGCGTTACCTCACGCAAGCGGGCGGCGCAATGGCCCCGAGCCTCATTCGCGAAGTGATGGAGGTTTTTTCCAACCAAAAAGTTTTTATCATGTACGGAGCGACCGAGGCCTCGGCGCGACTCTCGTATGTGCCGCCGGAGCAATTGCCGCGCAAAGTCGGCAGCATCGGCATTCCCATTCCGAACGTTGAGTTGCGTTTGATCAAAGACAATGGCGAAGAGGCCGCGCTCGGCGAAACCGGCGAGATTGTGGCGCGCGGCGCGAACATGATGCAGGGCTATTGGAATCAGCCCGAAGAAACGAAGAACGCACTCACGCAACATGGCTTTCATACTGGCGACCTCGGGCGCATGGATGAAGAAGGCTTCTTCTATGTGGTCGGCCGCAAGCGCGACATGATCAAGTCGGGCGCGAATCGCGTGAGCGCGAAGGAGATCGAAGAAACGATTCTCGAGCATCCGCATATTCTCGAAGCCGCGGTGATTGGCGTGCCCGATCAATATCTCGGCGAAGCGATTTGCGCGCACCTCACGCTCAAGCCCGAGCACGTGAACGGCAACGCCGCTGAACTCAGCGACGCACTCATCGCGTTCTGCCGCGAGCGTTTGCCGGAGTTCAAAGTGCCGCGCACTGTGCTCGTTCGCGAGAGCTTGCCGAAGAATGCTTCGGGGAAGATCATGAAGGAAGTGCTAAGGAGCCAAAATGGATAAGGAGGCAAGGAGCCAAATTTGTGAAGGAGCCAAAGAGCCAATATGAAATGGGCAGCTTCGGCAAGTTCATCGCTGGCAGTTTGTGTTACGATTTTAAGCCGGCATTTTTCTAATTGTCATTCTGTAAGAACCTTCCCTCGCGCTGGGAACTGTGCCTGTGACTAGGGAAGGTCCTTCCAAGATGACAATTCAGAGAAAGTGCGCGGCTCAAATCTTTGAACAAGAGTTGTCTCCAGCGCGTAAAAAGATTCCTCCTGAATGACACGTTTGAAGCGGCGCGCATGCAATCGAAAAAGATGATCGCAATAAGCAACTGAAGACGCGTACACAACCAAGCAACGAGTAACCAGCAACCAGCAACCAGCAACCAGGATCGAGCACCTATGCCTCTCAAGATCGCCAACGTTGTCGGCGCGCGGCCGAATTTCATGAAGATCGCGCCCATCATCGATGAAATGAAAAAGCACACGGACATTGAAGCCACGCTCGTGCATACCGGCCAGCATTATGACGAGAAGATGTCGAAACTTTTTTTCGATGATCTCGGCTTGCCCGTGCCCGACGTGTATCTCGGCATTGGCTCGGGCGGACACGGCGAGCAAACCGGCAAAGTGATGATCGAGTTTGAAAAGATCATGCAGCAGAACAAGCCGGACCTCGTGCTCGTGGTGGGCGACGTGAACTCCACGATTGCGTGCAGTCTCGTCGCGGTG
>CAYNDW010000859.1:0-3042 GCA_964395375.1 uncultured Cytophagia bacterium | reverse complement strand
TTTGATGATTTCATTCAAAAAGAATCATCGGGCACCGAAATATTTCTCCGTGTCCGTTCCGTTTCCATGTTCCAAACTTTTTTGCAAAGAGTGAATTGATAATGAATTAAAACCTCGGCCAAGCCGAGGTCGGAACACTTTTTTCGGCGGGTATGAAATCGGCCGCGTTCCCAGTGCTCAAAAGGATTCCTCCTGAATGACAGCGTTTTTTAGAATCGCGTACTCCGCTGCTTCATCAATCCAGAACTTCAGCACTCCAAAACTCCAGCACTCCACTCCTACTGTTGCTTCAATTCCTCCGTAATCGTGCTGATGTTCTCCGTGACTTCCCACTTGTCAAAATCCAATTCCAACCATTCGTTTTTGAAGCGCAACACCATGCGCTTGGCCTCGGGATAGTGTTTGAGTATCGGACTGTCAAAGAGAGGGCAATTGTCCAGCACAAGCGGAGTGTCGTTTAAGAAACGCGTGACTTTGTTCGTGGTGGAATTGAATGCAAACTCCATCTTGTCGCCGTAAATGGTGGAGTAGATGATTTTATTCTGCGCTTCGAAGTTGCTGCGATTAACTTGCGTGACGGCACGAATACGGCGCTGAAATTCCGCCAAGCTCCCGCTTTCGGTTGCCGTGCTTACTTCAAGAATAAACCCGTTGCGTTTTCCTGCTGCAACCAACAAACGGCCTTCCGGAAAATTTTCGAAGCGATAGGGCTGCAGCGGCAACAGCGCGAAAAAAGTTTCGGCAGCTTTGCCAAAAATCCAATCCGAATTGAGCGAAGAGTTGGCGGAATCGGGCAACAATAAACTATCCAAACCTTGCGAGAAGAAGCCGTGCAAACGAATCGTGTCGAGGCTGTCCGGTGTATCATAAAGCCCGAGGAGCACGTTGCGATGTTGGAAGATGCGCTCATATTCGCCGGCGCCGCGCAACATGGCGGTTTGCCCCGCTTCCACCTGACGCGCGTTCATCTCCGCCAGCAACAAACGCGGCTCCGCGGAATGATAGCGCCCCAGTTCGCGTTCCGTAAAGTTGGGCGAGGCAACGAGGAGCACGGGATGTTGATCTTGCTTGGAGCGATAGGTCAAACTCCATGAGCGCTGATCTTTAGCGGAGAGCGCACCGCCGGGAAGCGAGCCGAGCGTGTATTGGCGGGTGACATACGCATACTTACAGAAGCCGGCTTCTGCAGTATCATTGTAGCGCACCACCGGTTGGCGGCGTTTGTGTTCACGATGCACGATGCCGCCGATGGGATCGCGCTTGGTGGCAAGCGCGGTAATGATCTCCGGCAGCTCGTAGCTGCTCAATGAAGCAAACAACAACTCCGCGCTGGGAATCATGCGGCCCACGCCAAAATAAAGCCAGGCGAAGCCGTTGCTCGGCGCTTCGCGCGGGGAAAGCGCGAAGCTTTGTGCATTGCGGCTCTGCGCGCCGGCGTAAATTCCGCCCATATGCTCCGCGGCGAAATCAATCATGACCACGTGCAGCGCGACTTTCAATTTTTTGCGCAGTTCATCATCGCGCGTGAACTCGTGCAACAGGGCGAGCGCGGCAAAGAACGAGGGCATGAACTGCGGCGCATCAAATTCGTACTGGCCTTCGCTCACCAGCATCTCGATCCAATGATTCACATAGGCCTGTGCCGCGCTCAAGTTTTCGGAGGAAGATTTGCCATTGAACCAGTGTTCGGCGTCCATGTCGGGCCAAGTTTCCGCGGCTAACAGCACTGCGGCGTGATATAAAACCTCTTCGTGTTCGGAAGTCCCGCGAAAGAAAGCGATCTTGCCCATGCTGGCTTTGACTTTTTCCGCGAGGGCGGGAGGGAGATTTTGACGGCCGTACAGATAGGTTGCCATCATACGAAACGCATAGGTGGCTTCGTTATTCGCGGCGAACAGCATGTCGCTCATCATGCGCTGCGCTTCGCCGATGCGCTCGCCCGAGGCATAACGTGCCGCGACGGCAGCAAAGCTTGGCCGGGTTTCTTTTTCCACAAAATAAGCGAGCAGCGTTTGCGCGCGATCTTCAAATTCTTTTTTGGGAGTTTCCGGCGCGGGGGCAGGCTCTTGCGCAGCAACGTGACGCGCGCCCAGCAACAGTAACAACACGAGCACGCGGAGCGGGGAGGGAGAGAACTTTGCTTTCACATCCATGTGAGCAGGCATGCGGATTCCTTAAAACAAAATTGCAGTACGGTGTTCTTCGTCCTGTTTTAATACCGACCACGTGCGCGGGACGCGGAAAGGAGTGAAGGCTTTAAAATGCAAATCGCCCGCGAGCGTTTTGCGTGCTCGCGGGCGAGGCATTTTTTTAAAGAGAAAATCGACGGCGCGTTACTTTTGCTTCAGGCCCGAAAAATCCACTTTCGGCGCGTCTTGTGCGTTTGCTGCGGCTTCAAAATAAGGCCGCTGCTGAAAACCGAACATGCCTGCGATCGCGACGGTGGGGAAGGTGCGCAGCTTGGTGTTATAACCTTGCACCGTTTCATTGAAGCGTTTGCGCTCCACCGTGATGCGATTCTCCGTGCCTTCGAGCTGCGTTTGCAGGTCGAGAAAATTTTGGTTGGCTTTCAAATCGGGATAGCGCTCGACTACGACCATCAATCTTCCTAATGCCGCGCCCAAATTGTCTTGCGCCTGCTGGTATTTTTGAAACGCTTGCGGATCGTTGAGCAAGCCTTCAACATTTACTTGCGGCTGCGTCGCTTTCGCGCGCGCTTCAATTACGCCTTGCAAAGTTTCCTTCTCAAAAGTAGCCGCGCCCTCGACCGTCTTCACCAAGTTGGGAATGAGGTCGGCGCGGCGTTGATATTGGTTTTGCACCTGCGCCCACGCGCCTTTGACGTTTTCGTCGAGACCAACGAGAGCGTTATAGTTGCCGACAAAAAAGCGATAAGCCATGAAGCCGACGACAAAGAGCACGCCAATGACGATTAAGAATATTTTCAAACCTCTACTCATAAATGAAGCCTCCGTGTTGAAGTCTTAAAAGCAAATTCAAAAAGAATGGGGTTTGAGCAGTTTTTCTGAGGCAATCAGGGCA